>CAZCVW010000202.1:0-6404 GCA_964502185.1 uncultured Burkholderiales bacterium | reverse complement strand
AGGCGATTCCGCACCACGGCCCCGCCCACGCGGCGGCCGACGCTGTAGGCGACGCGCGGCGGGGTGCCCGGTTCACCCGGGACGAAGGCGAGCGAAAGAGGCCCGCTCCGCCGACGGCGGGTGCTGGCGAGGGCAGCAAACGTGGCGCGGTCTTGAACGCGCCAAATCAGGCGGTCAGGCGATGGCGCCCCTTCAACCGGCGCGCCTTGATCACGGCTCGCCCGGCCTGGGTGGACATCCGGGCTCGAAAGCCGTGCGTCCGCATACGCTTGCGTTTCTTGGGCTGAAAGGTTCGCTTCACCCATGGTCTCCTCGGCGAGCGCCTGAAAGAGGGCAGTGTAGCGGGCGGCCTCCGGACCGTTGGAAACGGCCGTGGAAAAGGGCTGTGGAAAAGAGCGCTGTCCGTCTTGAGCGCCCGCGCGGAGAGGTGTTAGCGTTCGGCCTCCGCCTCGTTCGGGGTGGTCTACTTCCCCGAAGTCCGGTCCTTTCGATCAGCCCGCGTGGCGGCGGCGCGACTTCGTGGACGACTGCGCCCTGCACTGCGCTCCTGCACTGCACCTCGTTGTCCACACGGTGTGGATGCTCCTGTGGATAAACGAGGGTCAATGGAATCAGCCGAGGATCTCTGGCACCAAGGCGCCTCGCAGCTGCGTTCGCGGCTGGGCGACGGCGTCTGGCAGATGTGGCTGCGGGAAGTCGAGCCGCTGGGCTTACAAAGCGGCGTCCTGACGCTGGCCGTGCCCAGCGCCCTGGCCCGTCAGCGGATCGACGCCAGTTACGCCGAGGTGATTCAAGACGTGCTGTGCGAGGCGGGCGGGCTCGAGATCGAGGTCGATCTCGTGGTGCAGACGGCCCCTCGCGAAGAAGTGGACTCGCCCACGACGGGCACACTGTTCAGTTCGTCGGGGGAGGGAAGCGGTCAGGAACCGCCCCCGGTCATCGACTCGCGCGACGAGAGGCCGGCGACGCCCGTGCACACGCTCAACCCGCGCTACACGTTCGAGCAGTTCGTCATCGGGGCCTCCAACCGCTTCGCCCATGCGGCGGCGCTGTCGGTGGCCGAGAAGCCGGGAGCCTCCTACAACCCGCTGTTCATCTACGGGCACTCGGGTCTCGGCAAGACGCACCTGCTCCATGCCATCGGCCACCACGTCCGTCAGATGTTCCCGGACAAGCGGATCAAGTACGTCTCCACGGAGACGTTCATGAACGAGTTCGTCGAGATGATCCGCACCAACGCCCGGACGGAGTTCAAACGGTCCTACCGGGAGATCGACCTACTCCTCGTCGACGACGTGCAGTTCATCCAGAACCACGAGCGCCTGCAGGAGGAGTTCTTCCACACCTTCGACTCCCTCCACGGCTCGGGCGGCCAGATCGTGATTTCCTCCGACCGCTCGCCCAACACCATGGTCTCGCTCGAGGAGCGGCTGCGGACCCGGTTCGGTTGGGGCCTGCTCACCGACGTGCAGCCACCCGAGTTCGAGACCCGGCTGGCCATCCTCCATCACAAGGCCCGGGCCCAGGGCTTCACCGACGTTCCCGTCGAGGTGCTGTCCTTCATCGCGACCCACATCGCCGCCAACGTGCGGGAGTTGGAGGGGGCGCTGATCCGGGTGGCCGCCTACGGCAGCCTGTCCCGAACGCCCGTCACCGAGGAACTCGCCCGGCAGGTGCTGGCCGACGTCCTGGAGTCGACGTGCAGCCGGGTGATCACCCCGGCCGTGATTCTCGAAGAGACGGCCAAGATGTTCGGCTGGACCATCGACGAGCTGTGCGGCCGGAGCCGCCGGCGGCCGTTGGTCACGTCCCGCCAGATCGGCATGTACGTCTTCCGGGAGCTGACGGATTACAGCTACCCGCAGATCGGCCGAGAGTTCGGCGGCCGGGACCACACCACGGTCATGCACGCGGTGGAGAAGATCACCAACCTGATGGCCGAGCGCCGGCCGATCTACGACCAGGTCTCCGAGCTCACCAACCGGATCAAGACCGGCGACTCCGGCGACGGCCGATGACCACACCGGCGGTGATCCTCGAAGACGCTGCCATTCGCGCGGAAGGCGGCTCGGTGACAGCTGACGGCGCGGTAGTTCTCTGTGGACAACGCTGTGGATTGCTGGGGACAACGGTGGATGAACTGGGTGCTTCCCTGTGACCCGTTGCGGTGCGAAGATGCTTTCCTCCACAACTGTGGACGACCGGTGGACGGAAAAAGTACCTGCCACCAGCGCTGACGGATGTTTATGCACAATCCACAGCCCTACTACTGACTACCGAAGAATGAATAAGAGAAGAGCTGCAGACGACGGAGGAGTCGGGTGAGGTTCCGCTGCGAGCGTGACGCCCTGAACGAAGCCATCGGAAGCGCTGGGCGAGCCGTGGCTTCTCGCTCCGGAGCCCTGCCGATCCTGTCGGGGATCCTCATCCGGGCCACCGGCGACCAGGTGGAGCTGGTGGGGTCCGATCTTGAGCTCACGATCCGGGTGTCGGCCGGGGCCGAGTGCGACGAGGACGGCACGGCGGTCCTGCCCGCCCGTCTCTTCGGCGACATCGTCCGGGCTCTTGAGCCGGGGGCGGTTTCGGTCGAGGTCGGAGAGGAAGAGGCGCGCATTCACAGTGGGCGCTCGCAGTTCTCGCTCCGGGTCCTGACCGCCAACGACTTTCCCCGGCTCTCCGAGGTCCAGGGCAGTGGCGTGCGGATGGATGCCGTCGCGCTGGCCGAAGCCCTCCGCCAGGTGATCACGGCTGCCTCCCGGGACGACGCCCGGCCCATCCTCACCGGCGTTCTGCTGGTGGCGGAGGGTTCGGGGTTGCGCATGGTGGCCACCGACTCCTACCGGCTGGCGGTGCGTGACCTGCCCGGCGAGACGGTCCTGGCGGCCGCCCTCTCCGGCGCCGCCGCCGAAGGCCGTCACGTGCTGGTGCCGGCCAAGGCTCTGGGCGAGGTCCAGCGGCTCCTGGCCGGGACGGCCAGCGACAACGCCACGGCTTCGGTGGAGCTGTCGTTCTCCGAGCGGGAGGCCTGCTTCGACACCGGCCGGGCCCGGGTCAGCACCCGGCTCATCGAAGGTCAGTTCCCGAACTACCAGCAGCTCATCCCGAGCGGGTACCCGAACCGGCTGATCGTGGCCCGGGAAGCGTTCATCGAGGCGGTCAAGCGGGTGCGCCTGATCGGCCGGGATCGGGACAATGCCCCGATCCGGCTGGCCATGGGTCCTTCCGGGCTGGAGCTCACCACGATCGTGCACGACGTGGGTCAGGCCCAGGAACTCCTCGACGCCAAGTACGAGGGCACCGAGACCACCGTGGCTTTCAACCCCGAGTTCCTGCTCGACGGCCTCGCCGCGCTGAGTTCGGACGAGGTGGTGGTGGAGACGCTGGACACGTCGAAGCCGGCCATCGTGCGCTCCGCCGAGGAGAGCGATTTCCTGTACCTCCTCATGCCCGTCCGGGTGACGTAGGAGCCGCCGCGGATGCGGCTGTCGCGTCTTTGGCTCACGGATTTCCGCGGCTACCACCGCGCCGAACTTGAGGTGGATCCGGGCGTCACGGTGCTGGCCGGTGGCAACGCCCAGGGCAAGACGAGCCTGCTGGAGGCGGTCGGCTGGCTGGCCCGCATGTCGTCGTTCCGGGGAGCGCCCGACTCGGCCCTCGTCCGCGTGGGCGCGGAGCGGGCGGTGGTGCGGGCCGAGATCGACCGCGCCGAGGCGGGTCCGGACAGCCGTCCACAGCTCATCGAGGCGGAGATCCCCGTATCGGGACGCAACCGGGTGCTGGTCAACCGGTCGCCCCTGCCCCGGGCCCGGGATCTGCTCGGCACGCTGCGGGTCACGGTGTTCGCGCCCGACGACCTGCGCCTCGTGAAGGGCGGACCGTCGGAACGGCGGAGCGAACTCGATGACGTGCTGGTGGCGCTGTCGCCCCGGTACGACGCGGTGTGCAGTGACTACGACCGGGTGCTGAAGCACCGCAACGCCTGGCTCAAGTCGTGGTCCCGCAACGACGACCCGACCACCCTCGACGTGTGGGACGACCAGCTGGTCCGGGCCGGTGCCGAACTCGTCCGGGGGCGGCTGAAGCTGATCGAGCGGATGGCGGCGCCGCTCGGCAAGGCGTACGCCGAGGTGGCCGGGGCGGCCGCCGCGGCGCGAGGGGTCAGCACCGAGTACGAAGCCGCCTGGGCCGAGGGCCGGCTGGACGAGACCAGGCTCGACGAGGTGGCTCCGCAGCTGGCGGCGGCGGTGACCGCGTCCCGGAACGCCGACCTGGAGCGCCGGATCAGCCTGGTCGGCCCCCATCGGGACGACTGGAAACTCGCGGTCGACGGTCTCGACGCCCGCCGGTACGCCTCCCAGGGCGAGCAGCGGTCCCTGGCCGTGGCCCTCCGGCTGGCGGGACACGCCGTGGTCTGTGACGTGGTCGGGGAACCGCCCGTGCTGCTCCTCGACGACGTGTTCTCCGAGCTCGACGAGCAGCGCACCGCCGGGCTGATGGCCCATCTCCCCCCGGGCCAGACGCTGGTGACGACGGCCGGCCGGTTGCCCGAAGGACTGGCTTCCGACCGGGTCGTCTGGATCTCGAACGGTCGACTGGAGCGGGCATGACCAAGCGGCGCTGGGCCTGGCGGGAAGACGACCCCGGAGCCTGGGACGGCCGTCCGGTGCGGCGCCTAGGGGAGTCGCTGGCCGAGGTCGCTTCCGACCTCCGCCTCGACGACCCGGACGTGCTCCGCGCGGTGCTGTCGGGATGGCCGGAGGTCGTCGGCGACATGATCGCCGCCCACGCCCGGCCGCGGACCCTGCGCGAGGGCGTGCTCCTGGTGGAGGCGGACAGCTCGGAGTGGGCGACCCAGATGCGCTATCTCGAGGAAGACCTCATCCGGCGCCTGGGGCGGCGGACGCGGCCCGGCGTGGTGAAGAGCATCAAGGTCGTTATCCGGCCGAGATCATCGGGGTCGTAAGCTCAGGCGGGAAGGTCCGAAGGCAGGGCCGTCGCCCACCGGTGCTGGACGGCCGCCCGCCCGGCGAGGATCGGCAGGATCGCCTCCTGGACGACCTTCTGGTGGGCGGGGTGGTCGCGGTAGACCAGGTACCCAGCCTCGTCTTCGAAGTCGCCGACCACCACGAAATCGAAGTTGTCGGGATTGAGGCCGGTGTCGTCCCCGAAGCGGTAGCGCCGGATCTCCGAAATGACGTCGGGGAGTGTCCCGAGCCCGTCCCGTACCGCCTGCTTGTCGGCTTCCGTGGCCCTTTCAACCCATTTGAGCATCACGACGTGGCGGAACATGTCGCCCCTCCTGTCCGTTCGCGGTCGAATCGCCGTACCCTAGAAGGGATGGCAGAGCGGCAAGGACGCTGGGAAGCACGACCGCGCCTCGCGGCCCTGATCCGCCTGTTCGTCCTCGTAGTGCCGGTGGTGGTGGGCACATTGGCCGCCTGGACGGTCGCGGAACTGCTACCGGAACCGTCTGGTTTCGCTCCGACCGCCGGCTGGTGGGCGGCGCTGATCGGCGGCGCGGTGGGTGCCGTCCTGGTCACGCAGCGGCTGGCCAAGCGCCTGTTGCCGCTGTCGTGGCTGCTCACCCTGACCCTCTCTTTTCCGGACCGGGCCCCGTCGCGGCTCGTCACGGCCCGCCGGGCGGCCCGGCGCCGCTCGCGCGAACAGGCAATGGACTCAGCGGCCCGCAACGGCCTGGGCGACAGTCCGGAGGCCGCCGCGGCCCAGGCCCTCGTGCTCGTGACCGCCCTCGGCGAACACGACCGCCGCACCCGTGGCCACTCGGAGCGGGTCCGCAGTTTCACCGACGTGCTGGCCGAGGAGGCCGGCGTCTCCGAGGAGGATCGGGACAAGCTGCGCTGGGGCGCCTTGCTCCACGACATCGGAAAGCTGTCCGTCCCGGGCGCCATTCTGAACAAGCCGGGCCGGCCGGACGAGTCCGAATGGAAGACGCTGCAGCGCCACCCCGCCGAAGGCGGCCGGTTGGTGGAGCCGTTGCAGGCCTGGCTCGGTCCCTGGGCGGGGTCGGTGGCCGAACACCACGAACGATGGGACGGGGGCGGCTACCCGAGGGGCTTGGCCGGCGAGGAGATCTCGCGCGGCGGCCGGATCCTCGCCGTGGCCGACGCCTACGAGGTGATGACGGCGAACCGGGCCTACAAGCAGGCCATGCGTCCGGACGCGGCCCGACGCAACCTTGTGGCCGACGCCGGCACCCACTTCGACCCCGAACTCGTCCGGCACTTCCTGAACATCTCGCTCGGCAAACTGGGGTGGATCGTCGGTGGCTCCGCCGTCCTGTCGATCTTCCCGTGGTTGGCGAAGTCGTGGACCGCCCCGGCTGGCGCGGCGCTGCGGCAGAACGGTTCCGGTCCGGCTACGGCGGCGGCGGCCGTGGCCGGCCT
>CAZCVW010000201.1:0-6429 GCA_964502185.1 uncultured Burkholderiales bacterium | reverse complement strand
GTCGGCGTGCCGGAGCCGGGTCCGGCGACCCAGCCCACGGCGCCTGCTTCAGCCCCGGAACAGCCACCGGCCGATCCGGCTCCGCCGGGCCCCACGCAGCCCGGCGGCCTGTTCCCCGAGGAGACCGGCCCGGCGCCCGACGTCTCGAACATCAGCTTGACGGGCGAGGCGTACGTCGTCCGCCAGGACCTGAAGGTGCCCCTCGAGGCGCACCTCGGGCGCTACCCCCGGGCCACGGTCGAAGTGTCCCGTGACCTGACCACCGCCTTCGGGGCGTTCGCCGACCCCGGGTTCCTCGGGCGCCTCGGCGTCCAGTCGGGCCTTGACGCCGCCGGCGACCGCAGCGTGTCCGAACCGGCCTGGGCCGAGTGCGTGTTCCCCATGTCGCCGCTCACCCCGACCGATGACCTCCGCGGTCCCGGCCAGGGTGCCGGACCCACCGCCGCGGCCAAGTGCGTGCAGGGCGCAGCCAGCGCCGCCGGCTACTTCGCCACCGACCCCGGCCCCGGCGCGACGGGCGGCGTCGCCCTGTTCCAGGCGGGGGGCGGCACCGCCAACGTGGACGCCACCTCCAACGCGGCGGGCGCCACCGCCACCCTCTCCTCCTCCAGTCTGGAGAACATCAACCTGGCCGAAGCGGTCAAGATCGCCTCGATCACCAACCAGGTGCTGGTGAAGACCAACGGCCGCCCGGGCGGCGCGACGGTCGAGACGCTGGCCGTGATCGAGGGGCTGTCGATCTCCGGCCAGCCGGTGGAGCTGCCGTCGAACTCGCTCGAGCAACTCGCTCCGGTGCTCTCCCAGCTACCGCCCGCCCTCACCCCGCTCGGCGTCATGACGTTCGACGTCATCCCCGAGCAGAAGGAGGCGGCCGCCGACGGCACCGGCGCCACGGGGCGCGCCGCCCAGCTGCTCGTGACGCTCGAGAACGGCGAGAACACCGTGAGTTTCGGGCTCGGCTTCGCCTCCGCCCGGGGGCGCACGATCCTTTCCGGCTTTACCCCTCCGGTCACCGCCAAGCCGACTCTGCCGCCCTTCCGGCCCCGGGTCACCGTGGGCACTCCGCTCCGTCCGGCCACCAACGCCGGTCTCGGGGGCAACGCCGGTCTTGGCGGCCGCCCGGCAGCCGCCTCCCCGGGGGCCCGCACCAACGCCGGTCGCACCGGGGGTCTCTCGCTCCCCGACCTCGGCGCCGCCCCCCCCGGCGGGCTGCCCACGACCGGCCTGAACCTCGTGCCTCCGGCCCGCAGCCCGGCCCAGAACGCCGGTGACAACACCGAGGACTACGGCGGCGACGGGCCGTGGATCGCCCTCATCGGCGGATCTGTCATCGCCCTCGGGCTCGCCCGCTACCTCGCCTACTCCACCGCCGTCCGGCCGGTCTCGGCATGAAGCGGCGGGGACGCACCAAGGAAAAGGAACGCCGGCCCGACCAGGTGGGGCCTGATCAGGTGGGGACAGAAGGCGACGAGGCCAGGAAGTGCCCGACAGGTCCCGCTGCCCGGAAGCCGGCCAAGAAGCGGGGTTGGCTGCCGGAACTCGCCCGTGACCGGCACATCGAGGCCGTCGGCGTCGCTCTGGTCCTCTTCGGCTTCCTGATCACCGCCCTGGTCTGGTCGGGGATCCGGGATACCACCAACGTGGCCTACCAGCTGCCGATCATCGCCAGCGGCGGCCTGGTGGCCATGGGCTGCTTCACGGTCGGGGGGATGCTCCTCGTCGGCGGCATCGTCATGACCCGTTTCGCCCGCATCGAGAACGCCCGCAAGGCCCACCGCCTGGTCCCCCCGCCCCCGGCCGGCGACGACGGCGAGGTGCTCCTCCCCGAGGAGTCCATCGAACGCCGCAGCGTCGTCCGCTCCCGCCGGGGCGTCAGCGCCGGGACAGCCACGGACAACTAGCCCGGCTCAGTTCGGGACAGTGACGCCTTCCGTCTTGAAGGTGCACCAGACGGAGATCACGGGGCCGTCCTCGTCGATGCCGGCGGACGTGGCGACGGCGCGGACGACCTCGAGGCCGCGGCCGGAGTCGGCCATCGGGCCGGCGGGTCGCACCGGGAACGCGAAGCGCACGGAGCGGTTGCGGACCTCCAGGCGCACCATGCCGTTGCCGGCCAGGATGCGCAGTCGCGGACCTTCGACCCGCTCGAGGCCGTGGACCACGGCGTTGGTGACGAGCTCGCTCACCGCCAGCCGGGCGGCTTCGAGGGTCCCGGGCGAAAGGACCTTGCCCAGGATCACGTTGACGGCGCGGCGGGCCACCCGGGGCGCCCTCTCCCCATAGGGCAGGATCCGGTCGAAACGCACCTCGACGCCGGCCGGTATCCCGGCCGGCACCTGGATGACGAGCAGGGCCAGGTCGTCGGTGGGGCCACCGCCGCTGTGGGCCCACACCGCTTCCTCCACCACCCCGGCCAGCTCGGCGCTGGTCATGCCGGCGTGGGCCGAGAGCAGCTCGGTGAGCCGGTCCTCGCCGAACTGCCCGCCAACGCCGCGCGCCTCCACCACCCCGTCGGTGTAGAGCATCAGGGTGTCCCCCGGCCCGAGGTCGACGGTGACCTCGAGAAAGTCCACGGCGCGGAAGGGACCGAGCAGGGTGCCGGACACCTCGACCATCTCGGCCCGGCCGCCGGCCCGCAGCAGGACGGGCCGGCAGTGGCCACCCGACGCCAGCGTGAAGCGCATGCCCTCCAGCCGGGGCTCCATCCGGGCACAGATGGCGGTGGCGAACCGCTCGGCGCCCACCGCGTCGCCGAGCGTGGCGTTGAGCCGGACCAGGATCTCGGCCGGGTCCTCACTCTCCTGGGCCACCGCCCGGACGCTGTGGCGGGCGAGGCCGGTCATGGCCGCCGCCTCCGGCCCCCGTCCGCAGACGTCGCCGACGATGGCCAGCCAGGCCCCTCCGGCGAGGGGGAAGACGTCGTAGAAGTCGCCGCCGACCTCGGTGCCCTCACCGGCGGCCACGTAGCGGGCCGACAGCGACATCCCGGGGATGGAGGGGAGGGACGGGGGCAGCAGCGCCGCCTGGAGCGTCCGGGCCATGCGCTGCTGAGCCTCGAAGGCCCGGCTCCGGTCGAGGGCCACGGCGATCCGCTCGGCGGCCAGCTCGAGGAGGTCGACGTCGTCGCTGGTGAAGTCCCGGGGCGCGTAGGTGCTCACGTGGAGCACGCCGACGAGCCGATCGGCCAGCACCAGCGGTACGCCGGCCAGGCTGGCCACGCCGTGGAGCATCGGGTCGACCCGTTCCACGCGGGAGGCGTCGGGGACCACGACCCGCTCACGGCTCGAGCCGATCGCGCCGGTGATCCCCTTGCCCAGCGGTACCCGGAACCCGGTACCCGCCCGGTCGCCGTCCGGGGCCGACGCCAGGCGCAGGTGCACCCGGTCGTCGTCGAGCACGTAGATACGCACGAGGTCGACATCGAGGATGGCCTGGAGCCGGACCCGGAGGGCGTCCACCAGATCCTCGATGGGCAGCCGCGAGAGGGCGATGTCGCTGATCCCCTGGACCTGCTGCAGCCTCCGGGCGGCGTCCTGCGCCTCCAGGCGGGTGGAACGCTCGGTCTCGATGAGCCGCGTCCGCTGGAGGGCCTGGGCGGCCAGCGCCGCCACCGTGGTGAGGAAGATGCGCTCGGATTCGCCGAAGGCCCGCCGGAGGGGGAAGCCGAGGTGGAGGGCGCCGATCACGTGTCCCTCGGCGATGAGGGGGAGGTGGGCCTGCGCTTCGCCGCGCTCCCCGGTCCAGGCCTCGGACGCGCCCGGGTAGCGGGCGGCGTGCTCGGCGGCTGACCCGAGGAAGAGCGGGCGCCCCCCGTGCAGGACGTCGTGGACGGGGCCCGACTCGGCGTCGCCGATCACGAGCCGCTCCCCGGCGTCCGGGCCGAACCCGACGGCCCGCAGCACGAGGGGTGCTCCCCCGTCGACCAGGGTGACGAAGAACGTGTCTCCGCCCAGAGCGGGCAGCACCTCGCCGGCCAGGGCGTCGGCCAGGTCGTCCTCGGTCAGGGCCCGGGACATGGCGGTGGTGATCCGTCCGATCCGCCAGGCCCGCTCGGCCCCCTCCTCGGCGTCCTTCCGGGCGGTCTCCGCTTCGCTCAGAGCCTGCTGGAGCCGGGCCGCCGCCGAGGCGGCCTGCTGCTCGGCGGCCCGCTGCTCGTCGACGTCGACCACCTCGCCGATCCACTCCACGACGTTGCCCCGCTCGTCGCGGACGGGAGCGGCCCGGTTCACGCAGTAGCGGTAGGTCCCCGAGGCGGCGTCGAACAGGCGACCTTCGCTGGTCCAGCTCTCGCCCCGGGCCATGCCCTCGTCCTGGGAGGCGAGCAGAGCGGCGCGGTCGTCCGGGTGCACGGCCCGCGTCCAGCCGAGCCCCTTGTACTGCTCGAAGGTCTGGCCGGTGAAGCGTTCCCAGCTGGGTTGCGGCGTCTCGAACCCTTTGCCGGCGGTGGCCACCCACACGATCGAGGTGGTCGTCTCCACCAGCGTGCGGTACCGGCGCTCGCTGGCCGCCAGTTCCGCGGCACCGCGCTTCGCCCGTTTCCTGGCTCCGCCCGCCTTCCCCACGGCCCAAGTCTACGGGCGGTCGAGCGCGTCCCAGAAACGGGCACAGCAACGGTCCGGAAACGGTTCAGCGGCCCTGGTAGCGCGGTTCGCGCCGCTCCCGTAGCGCTCGTCGAGGTGCTTCTCGACGTACAGGGTCTCGTGGTCGATGCGTTCGATCTCGCCCATGCGGCTCACATTTCTCGATCTGACGTGAAACGTCAAGAATCGGCGCGCGAGGATGACCGGGCATGCTCGTGTCCGACACGGGAACGGAGGATCTAGATGGAGGCAGGCCATGCTGATGAAGGACAGTCGGGAGCCGAACTCACGACCCTGGCCGAACTCACCGTCGAGGATGGCATCGCCCAGCTCACGCTGCGCCGCCCCGAGGCTCGCAACGGCCTCACCCCGGAGCTCATGGCCGCGTTCCTGGCCGCCCTCGGCTCGCCGGTACTGGACGAGGCCCGGGCTCTGGTCATCGCCGGTGAAGGCAAGACCTTCTGTGCCGGCGCCGACCTCGGCATGGTGACCGAGGCGACCGCCCGGGGCGATCTCGACGACGTGCTCGGCTCGCTCCTCGACAGCCTCCACGCCTCCATCCGGCGCCTGCGGACGCTCCCGATTCCCGTGGTGGCGGCCGTGCAGGGGGCGGCGGCCGGAGCCGGGATCGGCGTGGCCATGGCGGCCGACCTTCGGGTGCTGGGCCGTTCCGCCTTCTTCATGCCGGCCTACGTGGCCATCGGGGCGTCGCCCGACGGGGGCGTGTCCTACGCCCTGACCCGGGCGCTGGGCGGCCCCCGGGCGGTCGCGGCCTTCCTGCGCAACCGCCGGCTGGGTTCCGACGAGCTCGCCGCGGCGGGCGTGGCCGATGAGGTGGTGGACGACGGAGACGAGGTGGCGGCCGCCCGCCAGCTGGCCGCAGAGGTGGCGGGCACGGCCCCCCACGCCCTGATCGCCACCCGGCGCCTCGTCGACCTCGCCCCCACCCACAGCCTCGACGAGCACCTGGAGGCCGAGGCCGAGTCCATCCGGTCGGTGTGGCGCCGCGGCGACTTCTCCGAAGGGGCCAGTGCCTTCCTGGAGCGCCGCCCGGCTCGCTTCCCCAGTGGGGCGGGGGGCGGGGGCCGAGGGTGGAATCAGAGTCAGCGCTGAATCTGCCGTTGACGTTCCGGCGACATAGGAGTGGTGGTGGGCGGCGGCGTGGCGGTCCCGGTGCGCCCCACCCGGTTCTTCTGGGCCTTCGCCGGGGAGGTGCCCGAGGAGGCCGGTGCCGAGGATCTCGCCGCGCTCGGCCGGCAACTCACGGGTTGACCCGTCCTAGGTCGTCGGCGGTGGGTTCGGGGCCGGGGCGGTCGGGGGCTGCGGGGGTGACGGAGGGGTCTCACCCGGCGGCACGCAGACCACGGTCTTCATGGAGCCGAAGCAGATCCGGCTGTCCGTCGGTGTCGGGCCGGCCACCGCCAGGAGGGCCAAGGCGGCGAGGCCAGAGCTCAGTAGGCCAGAGGTCAGGAACGTCAGGGCTCGGGACCGCATCGTCGCTCCTTTCGTCAACCGATTGTGACAGATCCTAACTCAAGCGACCCCCTACCTCCTAGGGCTCATTCTCAACGTAAATGTACTGGGTCTTGAGGGCGGTGCGGGGCAGGCTCCGCTCCGCGATGAGCCGGACTTGACTGGGGGGTGGCAGGTGAAGGTCGACGGCGAAGCCCTGTGACGAGGATCGGTGCTCAACCAGCGGCGCCGGCAAAACCACCCTGTCGCGTTTGCTCGGCTACCAGCTCGCCCTACGCGGCGCCTGGGTCACCGCGGGCGGCGCGCCCCGGGAGCGGCCGCCTCGATACTGACTCGGCAAGACACTGACGGTTGCGTCAGATCTGGGCCATGATGG
>CAZCVW010000200.1:0-6507 GCA_964502185.1 uncultured Burkholderiales bacterium | reverse complement strand
AGGATCACGGCGTCGGCCGTGAGGTGGCGCCCGGCCTCCCCACCGTCGGAGTCGAGGCCGAGCCGGTAGCCCGGCCCCTCCCCGTCGGCCCTCGGGTGGAGGGCGGCCAGGCGGGTGGCGGTCAGCAGGTTTGCCCCGGCGGCTTCCAGCCGGGCGACCAGCGCCTCGATGATCTCCGACGTGCCCGTCCCCAGGCTCACGAACGGCGTCCGGGCTGGGCCACTGTCCGGGAGCGCCTTGGTACCAGCCCGGCGCCGCCTTCTCGCCGCCAACTCGTCGGCCAGGGCGGCCCGGACCAGCCCACCGTGGTTGCGCTCCATGTCCGCGAATCGGGGGAAGGTGGCCGGGAGGCTCAGCTCCTTGGCGTCGCCCGCGTGGATGCCGGCCATGAGGGGCTCGACGATGCGCTCGTAGGCCTCCGCCCCGAGCCGGCGGGTGAAGAACCCGGCGATCGACTCCTCGACGCCGTCACGGCGGGCGGGCACGGCGATGTCGAGGGCCATCCGGGCGGCCCCCGCCGGGCTGAGCAGACCCGAGCGCAGCAGGTTGCCGGCCCGGGTCGGCGAACCGAGGATGAGCCCTTCGGGCAGGGGCCGCAGGGCGCCTTTGGAGTAAACGAAGGTGCGCTTGTCGTCCGGCCGGGTGTTGATGAGCCGATCCATGAGGCCCAGCCGTTCGCACAGGGCCAGGGCCGACGGCTTGCCGGACAGGAACGAATCCGCCCCCGCCTCGATGACTAGCCCGTCGACCCGTGACGTGGCGATCTTGCCTCCGAAGCGGTCCGAGGCTTCGACGACGGTCACGTCGAACTGGTCGCTCAGCTCCAGAGCGGTGGTCAGCCCGGCGATGCCACCCCCGACGACGACGACCGGCCGCCTCAAGGGCTGGTCGACCCCGGCCCAACCCTCTCTCGGGGGCCGGCCAGCTGCTCGTCGATGAGGTCCGCCAGAGTCTCCACCAGCGGGTCGGTGGCATTGAGCATCGGCATGCGCTCGAGGCGCAGGCCCAGTTTTCCGGCCCGGGCGGCGAACTCGATGTCGATGTCGTAGTTGACCTCGACGTGCTCGGAGAGGAACCCGACGGGCGCCATGAGAACGGCGCTTCTGCCCTCGGCGGCGAGGCCCTCGAAGGTTTCCTCCACCGTCGGGCCCAGCCACGGCTCGGCCGAACGGCCCTGGCTCTGGAAGGCGAAGCGGGTGCGCCCGGCGGGCAGCCCCAAACGTTCCGCCACCGCCGCCACCGTGGCCGCCACCTGCTCCGGGTAGGGATCGCCCCTGTCCAGGATCCGCTCCGGGAGGCTGTGGGCGGTGAAGAGCACCGGCACCCCGTCGCGCTCCGCCTCCGGGAACTTGGCCAGCCCTTCCGCCACCGCGCCGGCCAGAGCGGCCACCAGGCCCGGATGGGTGGCCCACGAGACCACCCGGGCGACGGGGAGCTCGGCGCCCCCGACGGAGGCCCGGGCCTCGTCGAGCTTCTCGTAGTACTGGCCCACCGTCATGGCCGAGTCGTGGGGCGCCATGCAGATGGCGACGACGCGCTCCGGGCCGGCCGCCACCAGTTCGGCCCAGGCCTCGGCGATGGTGGGATGCCAGTGGCGCAGGCCGACGAACACCTGCACGGGCCGTACGGCTTCCAGGCGCCGGCCCAGCTCCCGGGTGATCTCCAGCACGGGCGAGCGGCCGCCGGCGGCGGCGTACCGCTCCCGGATCTCCTCCACCAGTTCGGGTGGGGTCGGCCGGCCGCCCCGCAGGTCGAAGAGGTACGGCTCGACCGCCTCGAGCGAGTCGGGCCCCCCGAGAGCCATCAGGAAAACCGCTGTGCTCATTTCTCGGGTTTCACCGATACGTTCGCTGGTGGACCAGATCGGTCACCAGCGCCACCGACTCGGGCGGCGTGTCCGGAAGGATCCCGTGGCCGAGGTTGAAGATGTGGCCGGGCCGATTTCCGGCCCGATCCAGGATGTCTTCAACCCGGCGTTCCAGTTCGGCGGGCGGGGCGAAGAGGGCGACCGGATCGAGGTTGCCCTGCACGGCCTGATTCGAACCGATCACCCGCCAGGCCATGTCGAGGGGCACCCGCCAGTCGACGCCGACCACGTCGGAGCCGGCGCCGGCCATCAGCCCGAGCAGCGACCCGGTGCCCGTCCCGAAGTGGATGGTGGGGACACCGGCGCCGGCCAGGCCTTTGAACACCGAGGCCGAGTACGGCAAGGCGTACTCGCTGTAATCGCCCGGCGACAGCGCCCCGACCCACGAGTCGAACAGCTGCACGGCCTGCGCCCCGGCCTTCACCTGGGCCAGCAGGAACGAGGTCACCACCTCGGACAGGTGGGCCATGAGGGCGTGCCAGGCGGCGGGCTCGTGGTACATCAGCTTCTTGGTGTGCACGTAGTTGCGGGAGCTGCCGCCCTCGATGAGGTAGCTGGCCAGCGTGAAGGGTGCGCCGGCGAAGCCGATGAGGGGTGTCTGGCCGTCGAGCGCGGCCCGGGCCTGGCGGATCGATTCCAACACGAAGCCGAGGTCGTCGGGCCCCGGCGTGCGCAGGGCGGCGATGTCGGCCGGCGTGCGGACGGGGTTGTGGATGACCGGCCCCTCCCCCGCCTCGAAGGTGAGGTGGATTCCCATGGGTTCGAGGGGAAGGAGGATGTCGGCGAAGATGATGGCGGCGTCGACCGGGAAGCGCCGGAGCGGCTGCAGCGTCACCTCCACGGCCAGTTCGGGGGTCTTGCACACGTCGAGGATGGAGTGTCCGGCCCGGACCTCCTGGTACTCGGGCAGGTAGCGGCCGGCCTGGCGCATGAACCACACCGGGG
The DNA here is from genome assembly GCA_964502185.1 of uncultured Burkholderiales bacterium. GTDB lineage: Bacteria > Actinomycetota > Acidimicrobiia > IMCC26256 > BP-133 > CAZCVW01. The sequence continues at coordinate 3,695 of CAZCVW010000200.1, read as the reverse complement.
TGCGGTCGACGGGCTCACGGCCGCACGCTCGAAGAAATCGATCGTTCATCGGGAACACTCTAAGAGCGACGACTCCAGGAGGGACGATGCAGGTTCAAGAGAAGATGCAGGTTCAGGACAAGCTCTACATCGACGGGGCCTGGGTGCCCTCGACCGGCACCGGGACCATCGACGTCTACGGCGCCGCCACCGAGGAGGTCGTCGGCCGGATTCCGGAGGGGACGGCCGAGGACGTGGGACGGGCCGTGGCCGCGGCCAAGGCCGCCTTCGGCTCCTGGTCTCAGACCGCCCCGGAAGAGCGGGCCAAGCACCTCACGCGGCTCCAGGAGGGCCTCGTCGCCCGCATGTCCGACCTGGCCACTCTCATCGCCACCGAGGTGGGGATGCCGATCCGCCTGGCGGGCGCCATCCAGGTGGGGCTCCCGACCATGGTGATGGGCTCCTACGCCCAGTTGCTGGCCGACTACCCCTTCGAGGAGCAGGTCGGCCACTCGCTCGTCGTCCGGGAACCGGTCGGCGTCGTCGGGGCCATCACGCCCTGGAACTACCCGCTGCACCAGATCGTGGCCAAGGTGGCCCCCGCGCTCGCCGCCGGGTGCACCGTCGTGCTCAAGCCGTCCGAGGTGGCGCCGCTCAACGCCTTCGTGCTGGCCGAGATCATCGACGAAGCCGGCCTCCCGGCGGGGGTGTTCAACCTCGTCACCGGCACCGGCCCCGTGGTCGGCGAGGCGATCGCCTCCCACCCGGATGTGGACATGGTGTCCTTCACCGGCTCCACCAACGCCGGGCGCCGGGTGTCGGAACTGGCCGCCGCCACCGTGAAGCGGGTGGCGCTGGAACTGGGCGGCAAGTCGGCCAACGTGATCCTGGACGACGCCGACTTCGACCGGGCCGTCAGCGCCGGGGTGACCAACTGCTACCTCAACTCCGGGCAGACGTGCACCGCCTGGACCCGCATGCTCGTCCCCCGGGACCGCCTGGCCGACGCCGAGCGGATCGCGGCCGAGAAGGCGGAGGCCTACCGCCTCGGCGACCCGCTCTCGGAGACGACCAACCTCGGCCCCCTCTCCTCGGCCGCCCAGCGGGAGCGGGTGCGGGGCTACATCAACCAGGGCGTGGCCGAAGGCGCCCGGCTCGTCACCGGGGGCGCCGAGGCGCCCGAGGGCCTCGACCAGGGCTACTTCGTGCGGCCGACGGTGTTCTCCGACGTCCGCCCCGACATGACCATCGCCCAAGAGGAGATCTTCGGCCCGGTGCTGTCGATCCTTCCCTACGACACCGAGGACGAAGCCGTCGAGATCGCCAACGGCACCATCTACGGCCTGGCCGGCGGCGTGTGGTCGGGCGACCCGGAGCGGGCCAAGCGCGTCGCCCGGCGCCTGCGGACCGGCCAGGTCGACGTGAACGGCGGCGCCTTCAACCCGCTGGCCCCCTTCGGCGGCTACAAGCAGTCCGGCGTGGGCCGGGAGCTCGGCCGCCACGGCCTCGAGGAGTTCCTGGAGACGAAGTCGCTCCAGCTCTGATGCCCGAAACCTACGGGTGCGACATCGAGACGGCGACCACGGGGGCGTTCAGCTTGATGGCGCCCGTCGAGCCCCAGAAGGCGGCGTCGCCGAAGGCGAAGACACCGCCGTCGCGGGCCACCAGCGTGTAGCCGAACCCGGACGGTCCGCCGCCGATGCCGATGACCGGCTGGGCCAGGCGGACGTCGCCGGTGGAGCCGAAGAACGACGCCGCCCCGAAGGAGAAGATGCCGCCGTCCGAGGCCGTCAACCAGTAACCGTTGCCGGCCGGCATCGGGGCGATGCCCACGACCGGGGAGCTGAGCCGGGTTCCGGCCATGGACCCCAGGGCCTTGGCGTCGCCAAAGGCAAAGACCGCTCCGTCCGCGCCGGCCAGCCAGTAGCCCTGGCCGGTGATCGTCGTGGCCATACCCACGATGGGGCGGGCCGGGCGGCTGGCCGCGGCCGAGCCGAGGAACCGGGCGTCGCCGAAGGCGAGCACTCCCCCGTCGGCCCCCGCCAGCCAGTAGCCGGCCCCGGTCGGGGTGGCGGCCATGCCGACGATGGGCGCGCTCAGCTTCAGGCCGGCCGCCGAGCCGGCGAACTTGGCGTCCCCGAAGGCGAAGATGCCGCCGTCCCTGGCCACCAGCCAGTACCCCTTGCCGTTCGGGGTGGTGGCCATGCCCACGATGGGCTGGTTCAGCTTGATATCGCCCGTCGAGCCGTAGAAGCCGGCCGAGCCGAAGGCGAAGATGCCGCCGTCCGTGGCCACCAGCCAGTAGCCCGACGGGGGCGTGGACGACCGCACGTTGTAAGAGAACAGGCCCCTGGACGTGCCGTACACCACCTGCCGGCGGCTGAGGGCGGGTTGGCCCATGGCCCAGGACCCCTCGCCGGCCCGCCCGGCCTCGGCCCGGACGAACTGGTTCGGCGGCAGGATGGCCAGCGTGCGCTTGTCGAGGACGAGTTGCTCGCCGTTGTCCCGGCTCACGAAGGCGAGGTTCCCGTTGACGGCCACCGTGGTCTGGGAGAACCCGGTGTCGCCCGGCACCAGTGAGTCGGCCGGGTCGAGCCGGGCGACGATCTGGGTCAGGTCCCGGGCGTCGAGCACGTAGAGGTTCTGGCCGGTGGTGACGTAGACGCGCCCACCGGGAGACAGGGTGCCCGAGGGCAGAACGACAGCGTCCACGGCCAGGCCGTTGGCCGGGCCGCCGGGCAGGACCGGCGGGTCGTCCGGTTGCCGCCGGAACTCGATGCTGGTCTCCTGGATGAGGCGGTGGACCCGGGTGGTCTTCCCTTCGGAGTCGGTGGTGGCCACGTAGACGACCGGGGTCCGTCCGAGCCCGCTGCCCGGGGTTCCCGGAACCTCGCCGTCCGCCGTGACCGGCGCGGAGGCGGTGAGCACGCAGTCGGTGGCCGCCCCGACCGGGGCGATGGGGCCGGGGGCGAGGTCGTCGACGGCGAAGCTGTAGAGCCGGCCGCGGCAGTCGCCCACCGTCACGTGGGCCTCGTTGTTGGAAGCGTTGGCCGTCAGGTACACGAGGCTCGGGCTGGCGAAATCGACGAGGTTGAAATCGCCGTTGGCCGTGGTGATGGGGCCGAACTCGGCGTCGCGCCGGTTCGGCCGGTGCAGCGTGACCTTGTAGAGCGTTTCGATGGGTTCGACGTCGCCGAAGCCCACGAAGAACAGGGCTCGGTCGCCGTCGGGGAGCGGAGCCATCAGGGCGGACGAGTTGACCGTGATGCCGACCAGCTTGTCGTTGATGTTGCTCGGGTCGGGCAGGCGGCCCTGGACGATGTCGCCGGTCGTCTCGTCGATCTGGGCGATGGAAACCCCGTTGACGTCGTTGTAGACGATCCAGGCGAAGCCGAGCTCGCCGTCGGACGACGTGTCGGCGAAGCTCACGCTGCCGAGTCCGTCACCGAACGCGTCGGCCTCGTCGGAGAGCTTGATTCCCTCCGGGGGCGTGACCGGCGTGCCGTCGATCAGGCGCCGGACGTGCACCCGCCCGCCGATCGCCCCGCCGTCGGTGTTGCGCCGGTCGCCCGTCCCGTACACGACCCGGGCCTCGCCCGGCGGGCCGCCGGTGGCCAGCACCGAAGTGATCACGTCCTGCGATTCGCCGCCGGTGAGCGCCCAGCGCGGCTCCACCGGGGGGGCGCCCGGGTGGAGCGGCTGGTGGCCCGACCGCC
>CAZCVW010000199.1:0-6522 GCA_964502185.1 uncultured Burkholderiales bacterium | reverse complement strand
GGCGCCGCCCGCCCGTCAGCACGACCGCCAGCCCGACCGGCGCCCGGCAACGCTCGGCGGAGACGGTCGATGTCGATGGTCAGCCGGTCGGCCAGCAGCATCAGATACTGGTCCCGCACCAGGTCGTCCGGGTGCTCGGCGACCAAAGCCAAGGCGGCTTTGGCCGCGCCGGCCCGGCCCTCGAGGGTGGCGAGATCGGCCGCGGCCAGAAGGCGGTCGAGGCGGAACTGGAGGAAGGGTCGGGCCCCTTCCACCGCGGCGGCCAGCCCGGCCGGGTCGGCCAGACCCACGTCGGCCGGATCCTGCCCGGCCGGCAGGGTGGCCACCTCGAGCCGGATCTGGTAGCGGGATTCCCACTGGTAGATCCGCTCGGCGGCGGACTGCCCCGCCTCGTCGGCGTCGTAGGCCAGCACTACGGTCGAGCTGAAGTTCCGCAGGATGCGCAGGTGGTCCTCCACGAGGGCCGTGCCGCAGGTGGCCACCGCCCGGGGCACCCCGGCGGCGAAGAAGGCCAGCACGTCCGTATAGCCCTCGCAGACCACCGCTTCACCTTTGGCCACGATGTCGCCCTTGGCCCAGTTGAGGCCGTAGAGGACGCGACTCTTCTGGTAGACGGCCGACTCGGGGGAGTTCTTGTACTTGGGGCCGTTCCCGTCGAGCGCCCGCCCGCCGAAGCCGATGGGTTCGCCCCTCACGTCGAAGATCGGGAAGATCACCCGGTTGCGGAAGTGGTCCTGCAGCCGGTTGGCCTTGTTGACGAAGGCGATGCCGGCGTCGAGGAGGTCCTGGCGGGAGAACTTGGCCAGCTGCAGCTCGCGGCTGACGGCGTCGAAACCGTCCGGGGCGTAGCCGAGCTTGAACTGGCGGGCGACGTCGCCGTCGTAGCCCCGGCTGCGCAGGTAGCGCCGGGCGACGCCGGCTTCGGGCGCCTCCAGGAGGAGGCGGTGGTACATCTCGGCGGCGGCGCCCACGGCCTCCACCAGGCGGTCATGCCGGCGGCGCTCCTGGCCGACCGCGGCGTCGTCGTAGCGCAGGGTGATCCCGACTCGGCCGGCGAGCCGCTCGACGGCCCCCACGAAATCGAGGTGTTCGATCTCCCGTACGAAGGTGATGGCGTCTCCGCTCGCTCCGCAGCCGAAGCACTTGTAGAACCCGAGTTCTGGATTCACCGAGAACGACGGGGTCTTCTCCGTATGGAACGGGCAAAGCCCGGAAAACCGGCGACCGACACGCCGGAGGCCGAGATGTTCGGACACGATCTCGACGAGGTTGCTTGCCTCCCGGACCCGGGCCACGTCCTCGTCGAGAATGCCCACTTCGCAACAGGTTAGGGCGCCCGGGTCAACGGGTGGGAGGTGGAACCCGCCCAATCCCGCCCGTGTCGATCCCGACGGGCAGGCGGGAGGGGTCCCACCCGAGGTGGGCGACGGCGCTCTGGAAGGCGAACCGGTCCGTCATTCCCCCGACGTAGGTCACGGCGGCCCGCACCGCCTCGGTGCTGCCGGCGGCCAGCCCGGGTCGCTCTCCGGCCCGCGGGATGGCGTTGGGCCGGTCGGCGAAGAACTCGACCAGGGCCTGGAGCACCCCGACGACCGCCTCGGCCTGCGACACCGACGCCGGCCGCAGATAGATGTGGTCGTAGTTGAAGGCCCGGAGGGCGGCGAGCGCCCCGGCGAGGTCTTCGCTCATGCCGACGCAGCCCGTCGTGGTGATGCCGTCCACCAGCCCGTCGATGAAGGCCTGGAGCTGGCGGGAACGCGTCCGCCCGGCCCGCCCCGTCACCACGCTCGGCAGCATGTCGAGGGTGACGATCCCGGCCCGGGCGGCGTCTTCCAGGTCGTGGGCCGAGTAGGCGCAGCGGTCGGCCCAGGAGACGACTGCACCCTCGGGCGTGGACGGGGCGGGCCGGGACCACGAATGGTTCCGGATGCCGTCGAGCGTCTCGGCGCACAGGTTGAGCGGGGCCAGGACGACGTCGGCGCCCCAGGTGGCGTGGTCGTAGCCGCCCTCGAGGTAGGGCGTGAGCGCCTCTTCGCTGGCATGACCGCCGGGGCCGTGCCCGCAGTCGTGGCCGAGGGCGATCGCCTCGGTGAGGGCCACGTTGAGCCGGGTGGCGCGGGCCACGGCGGTGGCCACCTGGGCCACCTCCAGGGCGTGGGTCAAGCGGGTCCGCTGGTGGTCGTCGGGAAAGACGAACACCTGCGTCTTACCGGCCAGGCGGCGGAAGGCCGTGGAGTGCAGGATGCGGTCACGGTCGCGCTCGAAGCAGGTGCGCAGTTCGTCCGCTTCCTCGGGTTTCGCCCGCGTCCCCGCGCCCTCGGCCCGGGTGGCGCCCGGCGCGAGCATCAGGTTCTCGGCCGCTTCCCGCTCAGGCCGACCGAGATGGCTGACGTCGCCCACCTTCACCGCCGCACCCGCGTGGGCGAGCCGGATCTGAGATTGGCCAGCGTGGGGTTGGCCGGCGTGGCCCTCCATGGTCGACGCCCAGCGACGGGCCCGTTCGCTTTTCACGTGGTGACGGTACCAAGGGGCTGTGACAAGAATCCCCGGGGAGCCCCACCGACGCTGGGGTGTCGGCGGGACTCAACCCGGGGCATGTCCGAGCCTGCCAGAGGCGTCAAGCCGGCGGGGGGTCCGGCTCGCCGCGAACCTCCACGGCTCGGGTTCTGAAAGTCTGGGTTGCTCAGGCGCTGACCCGGCGGGACTGCATCCAGCGCTGGAGCGCCAGGACGTCGTCCTCCCGGTAGCGGCGGTGCCCGCCGAGCGTCCGCACGGTGACCAGGCGGCCACAGGCGGCCAGCCGGCGCAGGCGGGCGAGCGAAACACCGAGGGCTTCGGCGGCCTCGGCCGGTCGCATCATCCGAACGTCGTCCATCAGGTTCCTCCTCGTCCTAGGGGCGACGGTCGATTGACACCCCTCGTCGGACCGTTTAGTCCGTCCATAGAAATGTCGGATTTCGGCGGCCCGAAGAACATGGCCCAGACGCGTCATTTCTGCGTAGTCACGACGGACTAGTTCTTCTGTTCCGGGAACGCGAGGAGGACCGGAAACGGGTCAGGCGGTGGACCCCGGACCGCCCGTGCCGAGGGCGGCGTGGGCGGCGGCCAGGCGGGCGAGGGGCACCCGGAAGGGCGAGCAGGAGACGTAGTCGAGGCCGACCTCGTGGCAGAAGTGCACCGAGGCCGGATCGCCGCCGTGCTCACCGCAGATCCCGAGCTTGAGGTTCGCCCGGGCGCCCCGGCCCCGCTCGCAGGCCCAGCGGACGAGCTGGCCCACGCCTTCCTGGTCGAGCGTCTCGAACGGGTTGGCCTTGATCAGCTTCTGTTCCAGGTAGGGCGTCATGATGCGGCCCTCCACGTCGTCCCGGGAGAACCCGAAGGTCATCTGGGTGAGGTCGTTGGTACCGAAGGAGAAGAATTCGGCCACTTCGGCGATGGCCGCCGCGTCGATGGCCGCCCGGGGCGTCTCGATCATCGTGCCAACGAGGTAGTCCACGTCGACGCCGGAGGCGGCGATCACCTCGGAGGCCGTCTCCCGGGTCCAGCGCTCCAGGAGGGCGAGCTCCGGGGCGGAGACGACGAGCGGGATCATGATCTCGACCACGGGGTTGCCGCCCGCCTGCTTGCGCTCGACGGCCGCCTCGATCAGGGCCCGAACCTGCATCTTGTAGAGACCGGGCTTGAGGATCCCGAGGCGGCAACCCCGGGTACCGAGCATCGGGTTCACCTCCTGCCACGACCGGGCCGCCTTGAGGAGCACCTCCTCGGAGTCGGAGAGCTCCCCGGTGGCCTGGCGGACCAGGAGCTCCTCGATGTCGGGAAGGAACTCGTGCAGCGGCGGGTCGAGGAGGCGGACGGTGACGGGCAGCCCGTCCATCGCTTCGAGGATCCCGATGAAGTCGGACTTCTGCAGGGCGCGCAGTTCCTCGAGCGCCTCGGCCTCGGACAGCTCGTCCTCGGCCAGGATCATCCGCTGGACGATGCCGAGCCGGTCGCCCAGGAACATGTGCTCGGTGCGGCACAGTCCGATGCCCTCGGCGCCGAACGCCCGGGCCCGGGCGGAGTCTTCGGGCGTATCCGCGTTGGTGCGCACCTTGAGGGTGCGGAACTGGTCGGCCCAGGCCAGCACGGTGTCGAAGTGGCCGGTGGGCTCGGGGGTGATGACGGGCACCTCGCCGAGCACGACCTCGCCGGTGGTGCCGCTCATGGAGATGACGTCACCCTCCCGGACGACGATCCCCCCGGCTTCAAATTGCTTCGCCTTGAGGTCGATCTTGACCGCCTCCGCCCCGCAGATGGCGGGCTTGCCCATGCCCCGGGCCACGACGGCGGCGTGGCTGACGAGCCCACCCCGGGAGGTGAGGATTCCCTCGGCCGCGATCATGCCGTGGAGGTCGTCCGGTGACGTCTCCGGCCGCACGAGGATGACCCGCTCCCCCGCCTGCGCCCGGGCTTCGGCGTCGTCGGCGGTGAAGTAGACGGCCCCGACGGCGGCGCCGGGCGAGGCGGCGAGACCCTTGGCCAGCGGCGTGTAGCTGGCCTTGGCGTCGAACTGCGGGTGCAGCAGCTGGTCGAGCTGGGCGGGCTGGATCCGCAGCACCGCTTCCCGCTCGTTGATCAGCCCCTCTTCCTTCATTTCCGCGGCCATGCGCAGGGCGGCGGCGGCGGTGCGCTTCCCCACCCGGGTCTGGAGCATGCAGAGGCGGCCCTGCTCGACGGTGAACTCGATGTCGCACATGTCGCGGTAGTGGCGTTCCAGGATGCCCATGTTCTCCAGCAGCTGGGCGTGGCACTCGGGGAACCGCTCCCCCATGGCCGCCAGCGGCTCCGTCACCCGGATGCCGGCCACGACGTCCTCGCCCTGGGCGTTGGTGAGGAAGTCGCCGTAGGGGGCGCTCTCACCGGTGGCCGGGTTGCGGGTGAAGGCCACGCCGGTCCCGGAGTCCTCGCCCTTGTTGCCGAACACCATCGTCTGGACGTTGACGGCCGTGCCGAGGTCGTCCGGGATGGCCTCCATGCGCCGGTAGTCCTTCGCCCGGCGGCCGTTCCAGGAGCGGAACACAGCCTCGATGGCGTGGGCCAGTTGGCGGTCGGGGTCCTGGGGGAAGTCCCCGCCGGTGGACTGTCTGACGATGCCCTTGAAGGTCTCCACCAGGGCGGCGAGATCCTCGGCGTCAAGGCCGGTCTCGGTGGCCACCCCCTTCGTCTCGGTGGCCTCCACCAGGGCGTCTTCGAAGAGGTGGGCGGACACGCCGAGCACGATCTTGCCGAACATCTGCACGAAGCGGCGGTAGGAGTCCTGGGCGAAGCGCTCGTTGCCGGTCTGTTTGGCCAGGCCTTTGACCGACGTGTCGTTGAGCCCGAGGTTGAGCACGCTGTCCATCATCCCGGGCATCGAGAAGGCGGCCCCGGACCGGACGGAGACCAGCAGCGGGTCCGCCTCGTCCCCGAGGCGCTTGCCGATGATCGACTCGAGCACCTCCCGGGCGGCGGCCACTTCGGCCATCAGCCCGTCGGGCATCACGTTGCCGGCGGCCATGTAGGCCTTGCACGCATCGGTCGAGATGGTGAATCCAGGAGGTACGGGCAGGCCGAGGCTCGTCATCTCGGCCAGGTTGGCGCCCTTGCCGCCGAGCAGGTACTTCTGGTCGCGGTTGCCCTCGCTGAAGGCGTAGACGTACTTCATGGGTGTGCTCCTTCATTTGATCGAGGGCTGAATTTCGGTCAGCGGGGCACGCGCTCGCCGAGGTAGGCGACGAGCTCGGCGATCTTGATGCGCTCCTGCTCCATGGAGTCCCGCTCGCGCACGGTGACGGCCTCGTCGTCGAGCGAGTCGAAGTCGACGGTCACGCAGTAGGGCGTGCCGATCTCGTCGTGGCGGCGGTAGCGGCGCCCGATGGCGCCGGCCTCGTCGTAGTCGATCTGGAAGATGGGCCGCAGGGCGGACGCCACCTCGCGGGCCACCGGCGACAGGCGCTCGTTCTTGGACAGCGGCAGCACGGCCACCTTGATGGGCGCCAGCCGGGGATCGAGGCGCAGCACGGTGCGGGTCTCGCCCCGGACCTCTTCCTCCGAGTAGGCGGCCAGCAGGAAGGCGAGGGTGCCGCGATCGGCGCCGGCCGACGGCTCGATCACATGGGGCACGTAGCGCCGGTTGTTCTCCTGGTCGAAGTAGGACAGGTCCTTACCGGAGAACTCGCCGTGCTGCGTCAGGTCGAAGTCGGTGCGGTTGGCGATGCCCTCGAGCTCGCCCCAACCCCAGGGGTAGAGGAACTCGATGTCGGCCGTGCCCGCCGAGTAGTGGGAGAGCTCGTCCGGGTCGTGGTGGCGCAGCACGAGCATGTCGGCCGGGATGCCGTAGTCGAGGTACCAGCGCATGCGCTCGTCGCACCAGTACTCGAACCACTTCTGGCCCTCTTCCGGTGGCACGAAGTACTCGAGCTCCATCTGCTCGAACTCGCGGGTCCGGAAGGTGAAGTTCCCGGGCGTGATCTCGTTGCGGAAGGCCTTGCCGATCTGGGC
>CAZCVW010000198.1:0-6540 GCA_964502185.1 uncultured Burkholderiales bacterium | reverse complement strand
GTCGACCAATCGGCCGACTTCCGCCCCGTCGAGCGTCTCGTGCTCCAAGAGGGCGGCGGCCACGGCGTCGAGGCCGGCCCGGTGCTGGCGCAGGGTGCGCCGGCCGCGATCCTCCTGCTCGCGCAGGATCCGCTCGACTTCCTCGTCGATGACCCGGGCGGTGTCGTCCGAGTAGTCGCGGGTGTGCATCAGGTCGTCGCCGAGGAAGACGGCCCCCTGGGAGCCCCACGCCATCGGGCCGAGGCGATCGGACATGCCCCACTCCCGCACCATGCGGCGGGCCAGTTCGGTGCAGCCGACGAGGTCGTTGTTGGCGCCGGTGGACGACGTCCGGTAGACGAGCTCCTCGGCCAGCCGGCCGCCCAGGCGCACCACGAGCGAGTCCTCGATGTACTCCCGGCGGTAGATGTGCCGCTCTTCCAGGGGAAGCTGCTGGGTGACACCGAGCGCCATGCCGGTGGGCAGGATCGTCACCTTGTGGACGGGGTCGGCGTGCTCGAGCACGTAGGCCAGCACGGCGTGCCCGCCCTCGTGGTAGGCGATGCACTCCTTCTCCTCGTCGGACAGCGCCATCGACTCCCGGCGCTGCCCCATGATCACGCGGTCGCGGGCGTCGTCGAAGTCCCGGGCCTCGACCCTGTCCCCGCCCCGGCGGACGGCGAAGAGGGCAGCCTCGTTGACCAGGTTGGCCAGGTCGGCCCCGCTCATCCCGGGCGTCCCGCGGGCCACGACGTCGAGGTCGACGTCCTCGCCGATCTTCTTGTCCTTGCAGTGCACCTCCAGGATCGCCCGGCGCTCCTGCTGAGTGGGTAGGGGCACCACGACCTGGCGGTCGAAGCGGCCGGGGCGGAGCAGGGCGGAGTCGAGGACGTCGGGCCGGTTGGTGGCCCCCATCATCACGATGCCCTCGGTGGTCTCGAACCCGTCCATCTCCGAGAGCATCTGGTTGAGCGTCTGCTCCCGCTCGTCGTGGCCGCCACCGAGGCCGGCGCCGCGCTTGCGGCCGATGGAGTCGATCTCGTCCACGAAGATGATGGCGGGGGCCTGCTTGCGGGCCGTCTGGAACAGGTCGCGCACCCGGGCGGCGCCCACGCCGACGAACATCTCCATGAAGTCGGAACCGGTGACCGAGATGAAGGGCACGCCCGCTTCACCGGCGACGGCCCGGGCAATCAGCGTCTTGCCGCTGCCGGGGGGACCGACGAGGAGCACGCCCTTGGGGATGCGGGCCCCGATCTCCTTGAACTTGCCCGGGTTGCGCAGGAAGTCGACCACTTCGGTGATCTCTTGCTTCACCCCGGAGTAGCCGGCCACGTCGGAGAACGTCGTCTTGGGCTTTTCGGTCGTGTACACCTTCGCCTTGCTCCGGCCGATGCTCATGATCCCGGCCATCTGGCCCTGGGCGCGCCGGCCCATCCACCACCAGAAGCCGATGAGCAGGCCGATCGGCAGCAGCCAGAGCAACAGCGAGCCCAGGAAATCGGACTGGCGGGGCTTGTAGTCGCGGTTGACGTTGCGCTCCGAGAGCAAGGCGTTGTCGATGTCGGGAAGGTCGTCCTGCGGGCCCTGGGCCCGGAACTCCTCCCCGTTCTTCATCGCGCCTTCGATGCGGCCGCTGACCTGGTCGATCTTGACCTTGTCGACCTGGTCGGCCTTCACCGCGCTGATGAACTCGGAGTAGTCGAGCTCGTTGGCGTCGCTGTTGCTGCGGCCCACGTTGCCCACCAGCAGGGCGAGCAGGACCAGGGCCACCACCATCCAGGGGATCCAGCGGGGCCAGGTGCTCTCCGGTTGCCCTTGCGGCATGCCCGGACGGCCGCGGGGCGGCTTGAGCTCGTTGGGACGCCGGCTCACCGGCCGACCGGCTGGGGGAGGGGCTCGCTCACGCTCTCCATGCTAGAGCGCCCCCGAGCGGTGGGAGACCCACCGTGGGCGTTCGGGCGCCTTTCCAGAAGATGCTTGACCAGACACCGATTCTGTGATAAGTTGTTCTTTGTCTTCCGCAGCAGCCGACGCCGCAAGGCAGAGGTTACTGCGGAGGACTTTTTTGCGATCGATTCCAGACGGCGGCCAGGCAAATGCCCTGGTCGTTTCGCTTTTTCCGTCTGCTCGGGCCCTTTTCGAGGCTGGCCGGCGCACCTTCGACCGACCTGGGTTCCACCCCCTGGCGGCGGCGCGCCCGGCCTTCCGGCGAATTCAATATCTTATGTAACATCTTGTTACACAAGACGAACGATTGAGGACAGACGATCAGGGCGAAAGCACGACCAGCACCACGGTCGTCAGGTTGAAGCCGGCGTGGATCAGGATCGGCCGGGAGAGGCTGCCGGTCCGGGTGGCGACGACCCCGAGGACGACGCCGAGGGCGGCCAGCGCCGGCATCGACCGGAGCGTGTTCGGATCCCCGAGCAGGTGCACGCCGGCGAAGATCGAGGCCGAGACGAACACCGCGGTTCCCGCCCCGAAGCGCCGGAGGAGGGAGCGCAGCAGCAGGCCCCGGTAGAGCGTCTCCTCCACCAAGGGGGCCATGACCACCGCCCCGAGCGTGAAGAGCGCCATGGCCAGCACCGACCCGCTCCTCTCCATGTCTTCGATCAGTTGCTGCTGCTCGATCTTCCCGCCGAAGAAGCTGAGCGGGACGAGCATGATCCAGAAGGCGACCTGCAACGCCGGGCCCACCCAGAAGCTTCGGGCGTCGTCGCGGCGCAGCTCCAGGCCGAAGTCGCCTCGCAGCGAGCCCCATCCCTTCAGCCTGCTCACGAGCACCAGGCCGAGCAGCACCGGGATCTGCTGGCCCGGGAGGAGGATGCCGAACTTGTAGAGCGGGTCGACGTCGGCGAAGTCCTGATCCGCCACCGGGATCTGCGTCAGGATCCCGAGGAGGCCGGCCGCCAGCCACACGAGGAAGGCGTCGGGCAGGCCCCACCGGATCCGCTTCGGGGCCCGGATGGAGCGCTCCCCGTCACGGGCGGGGGGCGGGAACGGCGGGTCGGGGCTCAACCAGCCGGGGTTTCTTCGGCGGGCGATGTCTCGTCTCCTCCGGTCGCTGTCTTGTCTCCTGCGGGCGAAGCGGCGACGGCGGAGCGGGCGCTCCCGAGGTAGCGGGACCGGACACGGCCCTCCTCCCGCCAATAGGCGTACAGGTAGGGGCCGTGCGGGCAGCGCGTGCAGGTCGGCTTGCCGCAGCGCACCTCTTCGAGCCGGTAGGTGACCTTGCTGCCGGACGGGACGCGGCCCGCCCCCCTCCGTTCGAGCAGGTCCTGGGCCAGGATCACCAGCCGGCGCAGCTCGTGCTCCGAGAGGGCACGCACCGATTCGATCAGAGGCCGGTCGAGGCTCATCGGCGCGTAAAGCTACCGGTCGCCGCCGGGCCCGGGCCCTGAAAGCCGGCGACCCGGCCCTAGAGGGGCCGGGTCACCGATGCATCTCCCAGCGGGGGGGAGGTCTTACCGCTCGCCGAGCTTCGGCCGCCGGCGGCCGAGGGTCAGGGCGAGGACGCCGAGGCCGAGGGCCAGGGCGGCGGCCGTGACGAGCGTTCCGGTGCGGCTCCCCGTCCGGGGCAGCGCGGCCAGGGGGACGGGGTAGTTCGCCACTTCGCCGAGGACCACGTCGACCACGGGGCCGGGCGTGCCCTGCCGGCTGACCTCGGGCTCGGTGGTCGTGATGACCTGGGGAGCGGCCCCGGTCGTAGTCGGAGCCGTCGTGGTGGCCGGTGCGGCCGTGGTGGTCGTCGTGCTGGGGAGGGCGGCGGCCGTGAAGAGGCAGTCGTACCCGCTCTTCTGCGTCACCTGGTCCTCACCACCGCCATCGGGCATGCCGAAGAGCACGTCGCGCACACAGATCTCGGTGCCGACGGGGGTGTCGACGGGCACGAAGACGTCCCAGCTGTACTCGCCGTCGTTGGTCATCGGCCGCTGCCCGCCGGACATCCCGGCCGAGAAGGCGCCGTCCGCGGTCACGCACACGAGGATCTTGTCGGTCTCGTCCCACTGGCTCCGGTCCCAGGTGGCGGTGACCCGGAACTCGGTGCCGGCCGGCACCTCCTCGCCGGCGGCCGGCGAGGTCGTGATGGTGAGATCCCCCTCGGCGGCGCCCTCCAGGTACGGCCGGCACTGGTCGGGATCCGGGACGACGGCATAGGCGGGCGGGCCGAAGACCCCGATCGTCGCCGTCGCCAAACTCGCCAGGAGGATCCCGGCCCCCAGTCGCTTCCGCATGTCTGCGTATCCCTTCGCACTCGTTGAAGACTCTTGGTGGTGGGTTCGTGGTCCGGGAAGCTGGTTCCTCGGGTCCTTGAGCGCGCCCCGGCAGGAATGGGGTGATCTGTTCCGGGTGAGCGGCGCGGGGTGCGGAAGTTCCGTCCGGATTGGGTTAATTCCTGCCTATTTAAGGGAATGGTTTCGCTTGGCAGAGCCGGAAAGGCCGGCCCCAGGCGAAAGCGAGCCGGCTATGGCGGGGCGGGTACGTATGGGAACGGTCGCGTTCGGAATCGGGGTGACCGGGGCGCTGGTGGCGGTGGGCCCGGGATGGACAACTGGAGGCCCGAAGGCGGGGGCGGAATCGCAGGCTGCCTACATGGAGCGCACCTGCTCGCGGGTCATCCGCAACCCGCCGCTCGGGGGCCTGGACAAGACGACGGTGCCGGCCGCCGGTTCCGCCGTGACCCCCGGGCAACAGGTTCTGGTGACCCTCCGGTGGGACACCGGCGAATGGGACGGCCCGTACCTGCACAAGACGATCGACTGCGTGACGGTGAACGGGAACCGGCGGCCCGACTCCAGCGTGGAGGAGAAGCCGACGCTCAACGACGGCGTCTTCGAGACCACCGTCACCATCCCCGACGGGCTGGTCGAAGGCGACGAGGTCTGCGACCAGGGGTTCCTGTCCGGGGACGCCTCCGGGGGCGGCTTCGAGCAGGCGTCGAGCCCGCCGGTCTGCTTCACCGTCCAGAAGGTGGCGGTCGAGGAGGCGCCGGCGCTGACGCCCTCATCGCCGGTCCCCGCCCCGGTCCCTCCGGTGACGCAGCCTGTCGCGGTGGCCCCTCCCGGGCCGACCCCGGCGGTGGTGCCGGCTCCTGCTCCGGTCGCGGAGGTGTTGGGCATGAGCGAGACCGCGCCGGTCGAACTGCCCCGCACCGGCGCCGGGCGGGACCTGCCCGCCCTCGGCGGACTGGGGCTCGCCCTGGGTGGGCTGGGATGGATCGGCGGAACCCGGAGGCCGCGCTCGGCCAAGCGGCTCCGCTGAGGTAGATGAGGTCCATCAGGCCGGTCGGGCTGGCATGCTGGGGGTTGTGCGTCTCACCCCCCTCGAGCGCTGGCTCGGTTTCACCGCGACCGCGCTCGCCACCCTCTACGTCTGGTTCACGCTCCAGCCCGACCTGCTCTTCGAGAGCACGACGGTCAACGGCGGCGACACGGGCGCGCACGTCTGGTGGCCCGCCTACCTGCGGGACCACGTCCTGCCCAAGTGGCGGCTGACCGGCTGGACGCCCGACTGGTATGCGGGCTTCCCGGCCGGTCACTTCTATTTCCCGTTGCCGTCGCTGCTCATCGTGCTCCTCGACGTCGTCCTGCCCTACAACGTCGCCTTCAAGCTGGTGACGGTGCTGGGCCCGGTGGCCCTGCCGGCGGCCGCCTACGTCTTCGCCCACGGCCTCGGCGCCCGCTGGCCCGTCCCGCCGCTGTGGGCGCTGGCCACCCTGCCGTTCCTGTTCTTCACCGGCTACACCATCTACGGAGGGAACCTGGCCAGCACGCTGGCCGGTGAGTTCTCCTTCACCATTGCCCTGGCCCTGTCGCTCTGCTTCCTGGGCACCCTGGCCCGCGCCCTCGACCACCGCACGCGCTTGTGGGTTCCGGCCGCCCTTTTGGCCGCCACCGCCCTCAGCCACATCATCGTGTGCGCCTTCGCCGTCATCGGGGCGCTGGTCATCTGGCTGCAGCGGCGGCCCCGGGCCAATTTCGGGGTGGCCGCGGCCATCGGCGCGGTCGGCGCGCTCATCACCGCCGTGTGGAGCCTGCCGCTGGTCGCCCGCCTGGGCTACACGACCGACATGGGCTGGACCAAGGAACCACCCATGGGCAAGAACCGCAACCTCCTGCCCCTAGACCTCAAATGGGCGTTCGTGCTGGCCATCGTGGGGGTGGTGGCGGGAATCGCCTTTGCCCGCCGGGAGAGCATCGGGCTTTCGGTCCTGGCCGCCATCTTCGGCATCGCTTTCGTGCTCGCTCCCGAGGGACGGCTGTGGAACGCCCGGATCCTGCCCTTCTATTACCTGACGGTGCTGTTCCTGGCCGCCTGCGGGGTGGCGGAACTCACGGGTGTCCTCGGCCGGTTCGTGGGCTGGGTAGTCGACAGCTTCGCCCCTCGCCTCCGCTCGGCGGCGAGTCCGGCCGGCGAAGGCGTGCCGCTGGAAACGGTTGACCCGTCCGGGCCGGAGACGGCCCCCGTGGGTGTCCCAGAGTGGTCCTATCCGGGACCGGAGGCCGAGCGCGACCCCGCCCCGGCCGGGCCGGCCGCCTCGGAGCCAGAGCCCGGGGT
>CAZCVW010000197.1:0-6545 GCA_964502185.1 uncultured Burkholderiales bacterium | reverse complement strand
CAGACGGGCTGCCTCCCGGTCGCGCCCGCCGGCCACCAAGCCCCGGGGAGCCAAGCGCGCAACGAGCCCGCCGGCCGCCGCCGACCTGCCGATCCCGGCCTACGACGGGCTGTCCGCCTCCCAGGTCGTGTCGCGCCTGAGCGGCCTGACCCCCGCCGAGCTCGCCGCCGTGCGGGCCTACGAAACCGCCGGACGGGGCCGCAAGACGATTCTCGTCGCTCTCGACCGGCTCCTCCCCTAAAGGGCGCCGGCCATGGCCGAGGAGGGTTGCCGCCCGGCCGAGCCGGCCGACCTGCCCGCCATCGTCGCACTGGCGGCAGCCATGCGGGCCGAACTGCAACCGATGCGGGGCGGGCGGATCTGGGCCGTCCGCGAAGCGCGGGACGAGCCCCTCCCGGCCGCCTACCAGGAGCTTCTGGCCCGGGAGGGTGCCTGCCTGGTCGTCGGCACCATCGACGGCACCGTCATCGCCTTCGGGGCCGGCCAGGTCGAGACCCTGGCCGACGGCGAGCGCCTCGGGGTCGTGGAAGAGCTTTTCGTGGACCCCGAAGCCCGGGCTGTCGGAGTGGGGGAGGCCATGCTGGCCGAACTCGTCGCCTTTTTCCGCCGGGAGGGTTGCGTCGGGGCGGACGCCTTCGCCCTCCCGGGGCACCGGGCGGCCAAGAACTTCTTCGAGGAGAGCGGCTTCACCGCCCGGGCCATCGTCATGCACCACGCCCTGCGTGAAGGGTGACGGAGTCACCCACCGAAGTCCCGGCCCCAGAAGTCGCCGTCGGGGCCGTAGTCGCCGTCGGGGGTGTCGTCCTCCGGGGTCGTGAGATCCTGCTCATCCAGCGGAGACGGCCGCCGGCCAGAGGGGAGTGGTCGATCCCGGGAGGCCGGGTTCGCTTCGGTGAGACGCTCGAAGCCGCGGTCGCCCGGGAGGTGCAGGAGGAGACCGGCCTCGACGTCCGCGTCGGGCGGTTCCTCGGCTGGGTGGAACGCATGGGCCGGGAACCGGTCCCGTACCACTTCGTGATCCTCGACTTCATGGCCGCGCCCACCGTCCCGGCGCAGCCGCTGCGCCCCGGGGACGACGCGGCCGACGCCGCCTGGGTGCCCGTCGACCGCCTCCACGAGATCGAATTGGTGGCCGGGCTGGCCGAGTTCCTGAGCGACTCCGGGGCGCTGCCGGGCTGAATAGCCGCTCAGTCCCCACCTACATTCCCCGCCCACTGGGGCCCGTGCGGTTAAGTTGCATCCCGCTGCCATGGCAACGTCGCTCGATCCGGAGAAGTTCGATCCTTGGGAAGCTGAGTTGGCTCGGCTGGCCGACGCCGCCAACCTCATCGGGTTGGAGGACAACGTGCTGGCCATGTTGGCCCGCCCGAAGCGGGTGCTCGAGGTGGCCGTTCCCGTGCGCCGCGACGACGGGCGTATCGACGTCTTCGTCGGCTGGCGGGTGCACCACGACACAGCCCGGGGCCCGGCCAAGGGAGGCTTGAGGTTCCACCCGGCCCTGACCCGGGAGGATGTCCAGGCCCTCGCCATCGCCATGACGTGGAAGTGCGCCGTGGTCGACCTGCCCTTCGGCGGCAGCAAGGGCGGCGTCCGCTGCGACCCGAGTGCCCTGTCCACGCCCGAGTTGGAGCGCCTCACCCGGCGCTACACGTGGGAGATCCTCCCGATGCTCGGGCCCGACCGGGACGTGCCCGCCCCCGACGTCAACACCGACGAGCGGGTCATGGCCTGGCTCATGGACACGGTGGCCATGGCCCGGGGCGAAGCGGCGCCCGGCGTCGTGACCGGCAAGCCGCTCGAAGTCGGCGGCGTCCAGGGCCATCAGGGGGCCACGTCCGAGGGCATCACCATCATGGTCCGGGAGGCGTTCGGCCGCCTCGGCATGCCCGTGGCCGGCGCCCGGGTGGCGCTCCAGGGTTTCGGCAAGGTGGGCGGGCCGCTGGCCTACCTGCTGTCCAGCCTCGGCGTGCGGGTCGTGGCCGTCGGCGACTACGCCGGTGCCGTCATGAACCCGGCCGGGCTCGACGTGGCCGCGCTGGCCGGCCACGTGAAGGCCACCGGCACCGTCGCCGGTTTCCCCATGGCCGACCCGCTCACGTCCAGCGAACTCTTCGCCGTCCCGTGCGACGCCTTCGTGCCGGCCGCCCTGGCCGGCGCCATCGGCCCGGCCGAGGCGCACGCGCTGACGGCCAGGGTCATCGTCGAGGGCGCCAACGGCCCGACCACCACGGAAGCCGACGAGATCCTGGCCGAGCGCGGGATCGTGACCGTGCCCGACATTCTGGCCAACGCCGGCGGGGTGACCGCCTCGTACTTCGAATGGGTCCAGGCCCGGGAGGGTTACCCGTGGGACCCGGAACTCACCGCCGAGCGTCTCCGGGCCCGGATGACCACCGCCTTCGGTGCCGTCTGGGACCGCTCCGAAGCCCTCGGCGTCGACCTGCGGCGGGGCGCCCACGCTCTCGCCCTCGAACGGGTCGCCGCCGCCATCCGCTTCCGCGGCGTCTTCCCGTGAGCAGCCCCACTCCCTCCGGGCGCCCATAAGCCACGTTATGTAAACTCGATTGGTCTGCGGGGAAATTCGTTGGCCAGCCGTGGGCCCCTTAGCCCTCCTTGCCCGCTTCGGCGACGAAGGCGTCGAAGAGGTTTTGCTGGACGGGGTCGGCGGCCGCAGTGGCTTCGGCGTGCCATTGGACGCCGACGATCCAGCCGGAGTCGTGCTCGACGGCTTCGAGGAGGCCGTCTTCGGCCCAGGCGACGGGCGTGAGGCCGGCGCCGAGGCGGTCCAGGGCCTGGTGGTGATGCGAGAAGGTCTGGGCTTCCGACGCCCCCATGGCCTTGGCCAGGCGGGACCCCTCCTGGATCCGGACGGCGTGGAGGACGCCTTCGCTGCCTTCGGGGTGCCGGTGGGCGGCGAGGTCGCTCAGGTCGCTGATGTGCTGGTGGAGCGAGCCGCCGAGGGCGACGTTGAGGATCTGGACGCCGCGGCAGATGGCCAGGGTGGGCAGGCCGGAGTCGATGGCGGCGAGGACGAGGGGGAGTTCGAAGCCGTCCCGGGCCGGGTTGACGTGGGCCACCGACTCGTGTCGCTCCTCGCCGTAGTGGGCGGGGTCGACGTCTCCCCCGCCCACGAGGACGACGCCGTCGAAGCGGCTCAGGCGCTGCGCCGCGGAGGCGGCGTCGAGGGCGGACGGCATGAGCATGGCCCCGTCGGCCCCGGCGCGATCCAAGGCCTCGAGGTAGGCGGCCGGCGTAGCCACCGCCCCCTGCCTCCAGCCCAGCACCCCGCCCGCGACGATCGGCACACCGGTGACGGCGATCAGCGGTCTCATCCGCTCGAGGTTGGCATCACAGGAATCATTCAGTTTGAGCTTCCCTCGGAACTCCTTCGGCGGGCTCACCTTCGGCAACGCCGGCGACCTCGACGGGCGCCTCGGGAGGAGCTACGGCAGGGGCTTCGGGAGGCGCCTCAGGAGGTTCGCCAGCGGCCTCGTCAGGAGGGGCCTCGTGCCGGCGCTCGGCCCTGACCTTTTCGAGCCCAGCCTTGGCAACTTCTCGAATCTTCTGGGCTACCTTCCGGGCCCAGTCCTGCGCTTCGCTGAAAAATCGCATCGTCGCTCCTGTCCTTGCGGAGGCCGGCGTCCGGGGTCGAGATGCCATCGACCATAGACCGTTCGTCACTGCCGACCCGGGGCGTCGCGGTCCTTCCCGGGGCCGCGCCCCTGATGGTGGATGTCCGTAAAACCTGCTCATGCCGCAGGCGTGAATGGCCCGGTCTGGCCAGCTCCCCAAGGCAGCACGGGCTATCCCTAATGGCTCCTTCGGGCCATTGTCGTCGCAGGGGCCGGAGTCGACAATCGGGTGAGTCCGACACCGGGATCGGAAGGTGTCGCTCACAGTTGTGATCCTCCCCATAGCCGATCAGCCCGAGCAGGAAAGAACCTTTTTCCCTGCGTCGGCTGGCCGGCCGACTGTACGCTCGGTGGCGCAACGAACCAGCCGGCGGCCGTGGCCCCGGCCCATCAGGAGGGACCTCATGGCCCGAACACTGCCTGTCCCGAGCGGCGCCCCCGGCGAGGTCGACCTGACCGACATGGCCGATCCGATGGGGGCAAACCCCGACGACGCAGTCCTCCGCCAAATCGTCGAGAGCGTGGCCTACGGTTACGAAAGTCCCGACATCCGGGCGGTCTCCAGCCCACGGTTCGAGCTCGACATGCTCCGCGCCGCCGCCCGTGAGCTGCTGAGAAGGGCCGACGTAGCCTCAAGCGCCGCCCGAGCCCCAAGGCACGAACGGGGATGACCGAAGGGCGCTAGTCATCCGGCGACCAGGTGAGCCGCAGGCGCCGGGCCGCGGCCGCCTCGTCCACCCGGCCCACCGGGGTGGTGCGGGGAGCCGAGCGGGCCGCCGCTCCCCCGTCGGCGGCGGCTTCGGCGGCCACCGTGAGGAGCGCCTGGGCCAACGCCTCCACGGTCTGGGGACTCTCCGTCTCGGTCGGCTCAACCATGATGGCCTCGTCCACGATGAGCGGGAAGTACATCGTTGGCGGATGGAACCCCTCCTCGATGAGCCGCTTGGCCAGGTCGAGGGCCTTGACGCCGGTCGCCTTCCGCAGCTCCGCCGAGGAAGCCACGAACTCGTGCATGCACGGCCCGTCGAAGGGGAAGGCGTAGGCCTCGCGCAGGCGCTCCTTCAGGTACCGGGCGTTGAGGACGGCGTACTCCCCCACCCGGCGCAGCCCGTCGCCGCCGTTGGCCAGGATGTAGGCGTAGGCCCGGGCCAGGACGAGGGCGTTACCGTGCCAGCCGTGGATGCGTCCGATGGACCGCTCCGGCATCACCCACCCGTAGCGACCCGAAGGAAGACCACCGGCGTCGTCGGCCACCGGCCGGGGCAGCGGTCCGGGCAGGAACGGGGCCAGCCGCTCGGAGACGGCCACCGGACCGGCCCCCGGCCCTCCCCCGCCGTGCGGCGTGGCGAAGGTCTTGTGCAGGTTGAGGTGGACGATGTCGAAGCCCATGTCCCCGGGGCGGATCACGCCGAGGATGGCGTTCAGGTTGGCGCCGTCGTAGTACAGGAGCCCGTCGGCCCCGTGGATGGCCTGGGCGATGGCGACGATGTCCGTCTCGAAGAGCCCGAGGGTGTTCGGGTTCGTGAGCATGAGGCCGGCCACGTCGCTGTCCACCAGGCCCCGCAACGCATCCAGGTCGATGAGGCCCCGGGAGTCGGACGGCACCTCCACCGCCTGATAGCCGGCTAGGGTCACCGACGCCGGGTTGGTCCCGTGGGCCGAGTCCGGGATCAGCACCTTGGTGGGATTGCGGCCGGCGGCCTCGTGCCAGGCCCGCATGAGCAGCAGGCCGGTCAGCTCACCGGCCGCCCCCGCCGCCGGCTGCAGCGTGGCGGCGGCGGTGCCCGTCACCGCGCACAGGGCCCGCTCCAACTCGGCCAGCAGCGTGAGCCAGCCCTGCATCTGCTCGGCTGGTTGTGCGGGGTGGCAGCCGGCCAGGCCCGGCAGGGCGGCCACCGTGTCGCAGAGCTTGGGGTTGTACTTCATGGTGCACGAGCCGAGCGGGTAGGCGCCGTGGTCGACCGAGTAGTTCCGGGCCGTGAGCCGCGACCCGTGGGCCACGAGGTCCCGCTCGGACACCTCCGGCAGATCCGGCGGCGAGGCGG
The DNA here is from genome assembly GCA_964502185.1 of uncultured Burkholderiales bacterium. Classification (GTDB taxonomy): domain Bacteria; phylum Actinomycetota; class Acidimicrobiia; order IMCC26256; family BP-133; genus CAZCVW01. Next base: position 868 of record CAZCVW010000197.1, on the reverse strand, counting down.
CGAGGTGCCCGGCCGGGACCAGGTCGGCGGCGGCCCACTCCGGCACACCGGTACGGCGGAAGGAAGCGCCCGAGCGGCCCGGGGCGGAGAGCTCGAAGATGGTCGGTTCGGCCTCCCGGCCCATGACCGGGTCGGAGGCGGCCCGGCCCCCGCTGGGCCAGCGCAGCAACTCGGGAACGGCTCGCTGGGCGTCTTTCTGGGCCGAGGCCATCACGCCACCGCCTTCTCGAAGGCGGCCGCGAAGTTGTCGATGTCGACCCGCGTGCGGGTCTCGGTGACGGTCACGAGGATGGCTTCCCCCAGCTCCGCGTAGTCGGCCGACAGGTCCAGCCCGCCCAGGAACCCTTCCTCGGCCAGGCGATCGAGGACGGTGGCGGCGGGCCGGGGCGTGCGCAGGGCGAACTCGTAGAGGGTGGGTGCCTCCACCGCCGGCTCGACACCGCCGATGCGGGTGAGCGCCTCCCGGGCGTAGCGGGCCCCCCGGGCGCAGCGCAGCGCCATCTCCCGCAGCCCGGCGGGGCCCAGCCAGGCCAGATGGAGGGCGGCGGTAACGGCCATGAGCGTCTGGTTGGTGCACACGTTGGAGGAGGCCCCCGCCCGCCGGATGTGCTGTTCCCGGGTGGACAGCGTCAACACGTAGGCCCGGCGCCCTTCGGTGTCGACCGTCTCGCCGACCAGGCGCCCGGGCAGCCAGCGCCGCACGTAGGGCGCCTGCTTGGTGGCGAACAGCCCGAGGTAGGGGCCACCGAAGGCGAGCGGCGTGCCGAGCGGCTGCCCCTCCCCCACGGCCACGTCGGCGCCGAGCTCGCCGACCGAACGGAGCAGCCCGGCCGCCACCGGGTCGGCGTAGGCCACGAGCAGGGCCCCA
>CAZCVW010000196.1:0-6563 GCA_964502185.1 uncultured Burkholderiales bacterium | reverse complement strand
CCCCACCGCCACCGCCCGCCCGGGGCCCCATCCCGCCGCCGATCATCGGTCGCCGATCCGGATTGACAGGCCAACCGTCGCCCACCGCCACCGCGGCCCGGCGGCGGGGCTGGGCCCCAGCCGGTCCGGTACGCGGGTTTCGTTCGTCCTGCTCCTGTTCGTCCGGGTCGCCCAGCAACGCCCGGTACAGGGGGCTCCCGACGATCAACTCGGCGTGGGTGCCGTCGGCCACCACCACTCCCCCGTCGACCACCACGACCCGGTCCGCCAGCGCGATGGTGGATCGGCGGTGGGCGACGATAATCGTGGTCCGGCCGGCCATGAGGCCGCGCAAGGTGGCGTGGATGCCCGCCTCGACCGTGGCGTCGACGGCGGACGTGGCGTCGTCGAGGATCAGCACCCTCGGGTCGGTGAGTAGGGCCCGGGCGAGGGTGACCCGCTGCCGCTGCCCGCCGGACAGCGTGAGGCCCCGCTCCCCCACCACGGTATCGTAACCGTAGGGCAGCTCCTCGATGAAGCCGTCCGCCTCCGCCGCCCGGGCCGCCGCCCGCACCTGCTCGTCGGTGGCGTCGGGCACGCCGTAGGCGATGTTGTCCCGGATGGAGGCGGAGAACAGGAAGGCGTCCTCGAAGACGACGCCGAAGCAGCGCCGGAGTTCAGCCAGGCGCAGGTCGCGCACATCCCGCCCGTCCACCGTGACGCGCCCGCCGTCGACGTCGTAGAACCGGGGCGGCAGGAGGGCGAGGGTCGACTTCCCGGAGCCGCTCGGGCCGACCAGCGCCACCCGCTCGCCGGCACCGATCCGGAGCGACAGGCCCGAGAAGAGCGGATCCCCGTCGCCGTAGGCGAAGGTCACGTCGGTGAAGACGACCTCCCCGGCGATCTCGTCCACCGGCTCGGCCCCGGGGCGGTCGGCCACGTCGGGTTGGGAGTCGAGCAGTTCGGCGATGCGGACGGCCCCGGCGCGGGCCATCTGCCCGGCGGCGGAGACCATGGACAGCATCCGGGCCGGGGCGGAGAGCTGGACCAGGTAGGAGTTGAAGGCCAGGAAGGTGCCGAGCGAAATGGTGCCGTCGAGCACCATGCGGCCGCCGACGTAGAGGAGGGCGGCGAGCCCGAACATGGGCACCGACGAGATGAGGGGCACGAGGCGGGCCTGGATCCGTACGTTGCGCACCCGGGAGGCGAACAGGGCCCGGGCCTTCCCCTCCAGGCGGGCAAGCTCGCGCTCCTCGGCGGCGAAGGCCTTCACGACCCGCACCCCGGTGACCGCCTCCTCGACGACGCCGGCCACCTCGGCGCCCCGCTGCTGGGCGTCCCAGGTCGCCGGGAACACCCGGGTCCGCATCCGGGCGGACAGCCCGGCCACGACCGGCAGCACGAGGAGGGCGACGGCGGTCAGTCCGGGGCTCAGGGCCGTCATGACCGCCAGCGACATGAACAGCATCACCACGTTCCCGCTCATGAGCGGTAAGAAGGCGAGCAGGCCCTGGATCATGCGGACGTCGCTCCCGGCCCGGGACACCAGTTGGCCGGTCTCCAGGCGGTCGTGGGCGGCGAAGTCCAGCCGCTGAAGGTGGGCGTAGAGGGCGTCGCGCAGGTCGTACTCGACGTCGTAGCTGACCCGTCCGGCGTACCAGCGGCGCACGACCGCGGCGACGAAGCGGACCAGGCCGAGCCCGAGCAGCGCGACGATCCCACCGGCCGCCAACGGACGGCCGGCGGCGATGTCGTCGACCAGCCGCCGGAGCACGAGCGGCCCGAGCACCGTCGCCCCCATGCCCACCAGGGTCGAGCCGAAGGCCAGAACCAGGTTCCGCCGATGCCGGCGCAGCAGGGGGGAGAACCGGCGCAGCCACCCGCCCGCCTCCGGCGGAGCGATCACGTCTCCCCTTCGAACTTCTCCCAGGGAACCGAGGATAGCGCCCAGGCACATTCGGACTTCCGGAACAAAGTGTGAAAAAGGAACGGTTGCCCATCATCCGGACAACCCGGCCCCGTCTCTCTGGCTGTCACCGGAACCCCCGCCGGGACAGCCCCAGCCAAGACAGACTGCGAGGAGTTCCCCGTGCGTACCGTCACCCGAGGCCTCAGGCGTTCTGGCGCCGCCCTGTTCGTCCTCATGACCGCCGGGCAGGTCCACGCGGCCACGGCGGCGGGGCCGGAGCCCCGCATCGTCGGCGGCCAGCCGTCCGAAGAATCGGAGTATCCGTTCACTGTTTCGTTGCAGGGCAGGGACCCCGAAGGGAACGGGCCCGGCTCGCACTTCTGCGGCGGCTCCCTGATCGACCGCCAGTGGGTGGTCACCGCCGCCCACTGCGTGGCCTTCCTGGAGGACCCGTCCCGGATGCAGGTGGTGGTGGGGCCGAGCGCCCTCGACGGCGGCTCCGGCATCACCCGGGCCGTCAGCCAGGTCGTCGTGCACCCGGACTACCTCGACGAGGCCGGGTCCGGGCCCGACGTGGCCATGATCCGCCTGTCCGCTCCCGTGGACGGCATCGAGCCCATTGAACCGGTACGCACCGGCGAGCGTGACCTGTGGGAGCCCGGCGACATAGCCGCGGCCCTCGGTTGGGGGCTGACCACCGAAGAAGGCGACCTGGCCGATGAGCTCCAGGCCGTCAACGTCGAGATCCAGGCCGACCGGACGATGGCCGACCCGGACGTCTACGGCCCCAGATTCGTGGCCGAGCACATGCTCGGCGCCGGACCGCTGTCCGGCGGGCGGGACTCGTGCCAGGGCGACAGCGGCGGCCCGCTCTTCGTGCGCCAGGGCGACCGGCCCCGCCTCGTCGGGATCGTCAGCTGGGGCGAGGGCTGCGCCCGGGAGAACCGGCCGGGCGTCTACGCCCGGGTCGGTGAGGGTCCGGTGCGGTCGTTCATCGACTCGATGATCCCTGTGCAGGTGGCCAACCGGCGGGTCTTCGAGGGCGGCACGGCCCACATTCCCGTCAGCCTCCCCCGCCCGTCCACCAAGCCGGTGACGGTGGAGTACGCCCTCCTCAGCGGGACGGCCGCGGCCGGCACCGACTTCGTTCCCATTCGAGCGCAGCTCGGTGCCGAGGCGACCGCTGTGCAAATTCCCGCCGGGGCCACCGAGGCCACCATCCCCGTGAAGATCATCGGGGATCGTTCGGTGGAAGGGCCCGAGACGTTCACCCTCGCCGTCGGCTCGGCTACCAACCCGGTGCTGACCCGCACGACGGCCACCATCACGATCCTCGACGACGACCAGCCCGTGGTTACGGGCTGACCAGCCGGTACCCGGAGCGGGGCTCGGTGACGATGAGCGGCGGGCCGCCCGGCGTCTCGAGCTTCGCCCGGAGCCGGCGGACGTAGACCCGGATGTACTCGGTCTCGGTCTCGTAGCCCGGACCCCACACCCGGCGCAGCAGCGTGGCGTGGCTGAGGAGTTGGGGTCGGTGGACAGCCAACTCCCTCAGTAGGGCGAACTCGGTGCGGGTGAGGTGGATCGGCTCGCCGGCCCTCGTCACGAGTTGGGCCGTCAGGTCGATGTCGAGGTTCCCGATGGTGATCGTCGACGGGCCCGGCGTGGACGAGGCGAGGGCCCGGGTGCGGCGCAGCGTGGCCGTGATGCGGGCCAGCAGTTCCTCGATGCCGAAGGGCTTGGTCATGTAGTCGTCGGCCCCGAGGTTGAGGGCGGTGACCTTGTCGGCCTCGCCCCGCCGGGCGGACACGACGATGATCCCGACCATCGACCGTTCCCGGATCTGCCGGCACAGTTCGAGCCCGTCGGCGCTCGGCAACGTCAGGTCGAGGAGCACGACGTCGGGTTGCTCCACCTCGATGAGCAACGGGATCTTGGCGCCGTCGGTGGAGATGATCACGTGGTAGCCCCGCACCTCGAGGTTGGTGCGCACGAGGTCGACGATGGGCTGCTCGTCCTCCACGATGAGCACGCGGGTGGGCGCCACCCTGGGGTCGGGCGACCGCTCAGCCATGCTCGCTCGGGTCAACCGGCAACTCGACCAGGAACGTGGTGCCCACGGCCGCCGGCTCCACCCGGACGGAGCCGCCGTGGGCCTCTACGATGCCCCGCACGATGGACAGCCCGAGCCCCGCCCCCGGCGCCCCCGTCGCTCCCCGCACGTAGGGCTCGAAGAGTCGGTCGGCAGCACCCTCGGGGATTCCGGGACCGTCGTCGGAGACCCGCAGGGCCACCGTGCGGGTCCCCTCGGCCCGGGTGCTAGAGCCAGGCCCGGCGCTGACCCGGACCCGGGTGCCCGGAGGGGTGTGCCGCAACCCGTTCTCGACGAGGTTCACGATGACCTGCTCGAGGCGGTCGTGGTCGGCCCACACCGGTTCGGGGGCCTCGTCGCAGGAGGCGTCGACCCGCTCCGCCCGTTCCGGCGGGAGGCAGGCCAGCGCGGCCCGCACCACCAGAGGCAGCTGGCACCAGTCGAGCTGGAGGCGCAGCACCCCCGACTCGATGGCCGAGAAGTCGAGCAGGTCGGCCACCAACCGGGACATCCGCTCCGATTCGGAGGCGATGGCGGTGAGGAACCTCGCCCGGCTGGCGTCGTCCCACGAGACGTCGGTCTGGAGAAGGCTGGAGGCGTACCCGTGGATGGCGGTGAGGGGCGTGCGCAGCTCGTGGCTCACCCGGGAGAGGAAATCCCGCTGCAGGGTCTGAGCGTGGCGCAGGGCCTCCGCTTCCCGCTGCGCCGCCTCCAGCGCCCGGCTCTCCTCCAGGAGCCGTCCCCGCTCGATGGCCGCGGCGGCGTAGCCGGCGTATAGGGCCCCGATCTCGAGCAGCTCGGCCGGCGGGCGCCCGAGCGTGGGGGCGTACCCGGAGGCGACGCCGAGCAGGTGGCCGTCGCCGGTGATCGGGACGGCCCAGGAGCTGCGCACACCGGCGGCGGCGGCCGCGGCCCGCCGGTCACCCCACACCGACGTGGAACCGACGTCGTCGACCACGACCATGGCGCCCGTCTCGGCCACCAAGCCGATCGGTCCCCCGTCCGCTCCGACCGGGAGAACCTCGATGGCCGACAGGAACGGTTCGGCCAACCCCAGAGCGGCCACCCGGCGCAGGGTGCGACCGCCCGGGTCGAGCATGTGCACGCACATCTGGTCGAGGTCGAGCGCCACCGACGCGGCCGACAGGATGAGCGGCAGCGCCGCCGCCGGCTCGACTCCGGCCAGCTCGTCGACCAACCGCCGCAGCCGCTGGAGCTGCCGGCGGGCGGTCGACTCGACGTCCTGGTCGACGGCAACATCGACGGAGACGTCATCGACGAGTACTACGTCGTCATCAGGACGGACCCCGCCCAGCGTCATGTCCGGAGAGTCTGCTACAGGACCCGGCGCCCGTCACTGGTGAGCGATGGCCTCCAGGACGTTGAGCTGCGACGCCCGCCGGGCCGGGAACACCGCGGCGATCACCCCGGCCAGGGCGGCGAAGACGACGAAGGCCAGCAGACGGCCGGCGGGGAAGGCGAGTTGGTCGATGCCCTGCTCGTCCATGGCCGAGACGACGGCCCAGCCGAAGAAGGCGCCGACGGCGAGGCCGAGGGTGGCGCCCAACACGGCGATGATGATCGACTCCCAACGGATCATCCGCCGCACCTGACGCCGGCCCATCCCGACCGCCCGCAGGAGCCCGAGTTCCCGGGTCCGTTCGAACACCGACAGGGCCAGCGTGTTGATGATGCCGAAGAGGGCGATGACGACGGCCAGTCCGAGCAGCACGAAGACGAGGCCGAGCAGCGTGTCGAGTTGGGCGGCGAAGTCCGCTTTGAACTCGGTCTGATCGAGCGCTTGCTGACCCGGGAACTCGGCCAGGGCCCGCTCGGCCGCCGACCGGGCCTCTTCCAGGTCAACGTCCGGCGCTCTCACGGCCAGCACCAGGTTGTCGAGGTTCTCGGTGGCGTTGGGCTCGAAGTCGTCGAGGGTGATGATGTAGCCGTTGCCGAACAGCGTGTTGTCGGAGAAGAGACCCACGACGCGCATCGACTGGAGCCCCGTGCGGGGGAACTCCATCGGGATTCGGTCCCCGACGGTCCAGTCCTCGTCCTTGGCCACGTCCTCGTGGATCAGCACAGCGCCCTTGCGCAGATCGGTGACCTTCCCGGCGACCATGTCGATGTCCATGACCTTCGGAAAGGTGGCCGGGTCCACCGCGTCGTCGTGCTTCGTCTTCCCGTCGAGGCTGAACTCGCCCTGGAACCGCAAGCGGGAGACGGCCGCGAAGGCGTCCTCTTCGGCGAGTCGGGCGGCGACGTCGCGAGAGAATCCGAACTGGGCCGGGCTGGTGTTCTGGACGATGAAGTCGGCCTTGACGCTGCGGTCGAGCGCGCCCTCGAAGGAAGCCTTCAGGGAATCGGCGAAGATCGTGACGAAGCTGACCAGCCCGAGGCCGATCATGAGCGCCGCCGCGGTGGAGGCGGTGCGCCGAGGGTTCCGCATGGCGTTCTGCCGGCCGAGTTTGCCCGGCAGTCCCCGCCAACGCGCCGCCGGTGCGCCGATCACGTTGGCCATGGGCGCGGCGACGAGCGGCGAGAGCATGGCCACGCCGACGTAGACGAGCAGGGCGCCGAGCC
>CAZCVW010000195.1:0-6601 GCA_964502185.1 uncultured Burkholderiales bacterium | reverse complement strand
GACGCGGGTTCGACTCCCGCCACCTCCACCAGAGGTTGTTCTGTGCGAACAACCGTCCCGGTGCCGGCACCATTCGTGGCGCCGGCACCTCTGTTCATCCCCGAACTTGCGACAGTCGCCAGCCCGGGATGGTCGGGCGGGGTGACGGGAAGGCGCAGGGCGTCGAGGACGCTCTCAGGTCCGACGTCGCAGCCCGGACCCGCCGGCCTCACCGAGGTCGCCTCCCGAGCTACGACTGGTGTCTCCATGGCGACGCAGCGTGATCACCGAGTGATCCGATGGCACACGGCGTGTCCGGTTTGTCCCGGCGAGGGGGAGCGTTCCGTCATCGGCGGTCGCAGAAAGCGACCGGTTCGACCCAGCTCGGCCCGGGCCGCCGCGGGCCGATGGCGTCCGAGCGACGGCGAACGAAGCGAGGCACGCCCCGGTTCGAGGACCGGGGCGTGCGTTAGTGCGTGAGGGCGGAGAAGTCCGCTGGTCGGGTCCAGACCACGGGGCCGTCACCGAAGTCGACGCAGAGCGCCCAGCCGTGGGCTTCGATCACCTCGATGGCCTCGGAGCAGAACCAGGCCTCGAGGTCGCCGCTGATCGCGTCGGCCATGGCGAAGTGGTTGAAGGGCACTTCCGGGATTCCCGCCGGCAGCAGCTCCGCGGCCCGGTGGACGAGCGAGAACGGGGCGAGACTTGCCTCGAGGGCACGTGCGATGGCCGGCATCCGATCAGGGTCGGACAGGGCGCCGCGTACGTCCATGGTCAGGCTCACTCCTTTGTGTCGGGTGACCTCGACCCTCGGCGGCCTCGGTCTGATACCAACTGACGCCCGACGAGGAGGCTGGGCGGGAGCTGAGTGCCGGCGGGTGCGACGGAGACGTCAAGCGCCGGTGATCCGGGACGCGCCTGTGACGTCGTCTCGGCGCCGACCGGCGTGGAGCCGGCGCTGGGACGATGCTACATACTGTAGACTTAAAGATACCTTCATAAGCGGCGAGGTTTAGGAGAAACAGTTGCGAGCTGTGGTGGCGCCGAGCCGGCTCATCAGTGCCCTCAACGGTGTCCTGCCGTCGCACGCCTCGATCACCGTGGTCGACAAGAAGACCGGGAAGGTACCCACGGCGGCCGTCGAGGTGCTTGGCGCGATGCTCCGTTTGGTCTGGGCCGGGGAGGGTTGGCCCCGGGACGTCGAGCGTGTCCTGGTCGGCAGTCTGGCTCGGGCCGGAGACGTCATCGTGGTGAAGCGGATGTCGCCAGGGGCGGCAGCGGCCGCCGCCGCCGCCGGCCTCGGGTGGGTCGACGAGGACGGTGGGGCCGACTTCACGGCCCCCAGCCTGGCGGTGAGCCGGTCCCCAAGAGCACCCCGTATACCGGCGAAGCCTCCCCGCTGGACGGCACAGACGATGGGCGTCGCTGAAGCCCTCCTCAGCGGGGTGCCGGCCACGGTCGCTGCCGTCAAAGAAGCGACGAGCTTCTCCGAATCGACCTGCACCCGGGCCCTGGCGCTGTTCGCCGGATCCGGAGTCCTGTCGTCGGCGGCGCTGCGGGGACGGCGGTCCGGCCGAAAACTCGAAGACCCCGACCGACTGCTCGCTGACTACGCCGCCTACGCGGCGTCCCAGCCGCCGAGGCTCGAGTTGGACGCCAACCCGTTGTGGCAAGACGTCGTCGAGGGAGTCGCCGCCGCGGGATCGGCCTGGGACGCCGCCGGGGTCGCCTGGGCGGCGTCGGGGGCGGTCGCCGGCCACGTGGTGGCGCCGCTCCTCACCCACGTCGGCAGCGCCCTCGTCTACGTCTCCGCCGACTCGATGGCGGAGCTGGAGATGGCGGCCCGCGCTGCCGGTGCCGTGCCCGTCGGCGGCCGGGGGCGTCTGCTGCTGCGGGCGTTCCCGTCGAAGGCGACGCAGCGGCTGGCGGACTCCGCCGGCGGGTTGCGCGTGGCACCGTGGCCGAGGGTCTACGTCGACCTGCGGGCCACCGGGGTGCGGGGCGAGGAAGCGGCGGAGCATCTGCGCGAGGCGGTGACGGGTGATGGACGAGACGCCCAGGTCCCGTAACGCCCGCCAGGCCGCGGAGGCGGCGCTGGTCCGCGTCGTACATCACTACGGCTCCACCCCGGAGTTCGTCGTCCTGGGCGGGCTCGTCCCCGAGCTGCTCTGCGCCGGCGGCTCGTTCCGGCATGCCGGCACCACGGACGTGGACGTCCAGGTGAACCTCGAGATCTTCGGCGGCGCCACCAATGTGGTCCGGCTCGAACAGGCGTTGCGCAACGCCGAGTTCGAGCCCGACGGGCGGCGCGCCTGGCGGTGGGTCACGCACAGCCTGACAGCCCCGCGGACCATCGTCCGCTTCGAGCTGCTCGCCGACCTGGACGACGAACCGGCCGGTGACCTGACCTTCGACGACGCGCCGGCGCTCGGCGCGGCAAACCTGCGCGGCACGGCGTTCGCGGCCCGCGACGTCGAGCTGCGAACGCTTCACGCCGGGACCGGTGGCTCACGGTCGAGGTACGGATGGCCGGCCTTGCCGGCTTCCTGCTCGCCAAGACCGCCGCCGCCCGGGCCCGGCGTATGCGGAAGGACTGGTACGACATCGCCTTCGTGCTCTTCCACAACGACGTCGGCGGGCCGCTCCCGGCCGCGGCGAGGGTCCGCGAGCTGTTCGCAGCGGACCTCGCATCGCTCGGCACCGCCCTCGCGGACCTAGCCGCCAACACGGCCGACGTGTCCTGCCAAGGGGCTCGTGCCTACGCCGACCAGCTCTGCGAGGACCACCCCGACGAGGAATGGGAGACGGCCGCCGTCACCGCCGTCACCGCCGTCACCCTCTTCCTCGAAGCGCTCTCAGGCACCTAAACCCACGTCCCCGAACCAGCCGGGAACGGACGACAGTGGACCACCTCGCCGTCCTCGGAGCCGTTGCGCCCATGGTGAAAGACGGCACGGCAGCAGGCGCTTGATAGACGCAGCGGTTTGCGTGCCAGGCGAATCGCCGATCAGTAGCCCCGCACGTTGAGGACGCCTTCGGGGGAGGTGTCAGGGTCACCGAAGATGGGGCCTGGTTCGGCGGTGGCGAGAATGTGTTGGCGGATCTTGGCCGGTGACCAGTGGGGGTGCCGGACCTTCAGGAGGGCGGCGGCCCCGGCGACGTGCGGAGCGGCGAAGCTCGTGCCCGTTACCCTCGAATACAGGAGAGTCGCGGAGGTCGTTAGGACGCAGACCCCTGGAGCTGAGATGTCCACGACCTTCCCGAAGTTCGAGAAGGAAGCGAACGTGTCGTCCTGCTCACCTGCACCGCTGAAGCAGCTAGGTCCTGGCCCACTCCCGCCAGGCGTTCCATCGAAGTCAGCGAAGGCAGAAACGGTGATGACTTCCGGATATGCCGGCGGCGTTCGGCCGGCGGCGTCCACTGATTCGTTTCCGGCAGCGGCGACCACGGTTACGCCAGCCTTGACGATCCCGCAGACCGCTAGATGCACAGGGTCTAACACTTCGAGCTTCTTCAGAAGGAACGACAGGTTCAGCTTGACGGCTATGACTCCCAGAAGCCCCCGCCGCACCCCGCAGTTCCCTCTATCGAGTCCCTCTGTACTGAAGGACAGGTTGGCCACTTCGATCTTCTTCAGCCTGCGGACCGAGTCGATGCCACAAAGGACATTCGCCTCCGTGATCGTGCCGTCAGGGTCTTCGATTCGAATCGCCCAGACTCGGGCCCCGGGAGCGACGCCGACGACTCCGAAGGCGTTGTCCTTCGCAGCAGCGATACCGGCGACCAACGTTCCGTGTCCAGAGACGTCGTCAAAACCATCCCCCGCATGGCAATCGACACCCCCAGCCAAGTTCAGGTCTGGATGATTGAACACCCCGGAGTCGAGGACGGCGATGTCCACGTTCATAGAGTCGTGGTTGCCGTCGATATTGGCGGTTGGGCTGTCCAGCGTCCCAACCCGTTGGATCCCGGCTGGGCTCACCTGCGGAGTCGGGTGGCCGGGTGGGATGGCCTCGGCCGTGGCGAAGTCGGAAGTGGCCATCGGCGCAATCTGGATCGGCTCCGGCCGAGCCAAGACTCTGTTCTCGTTCAGGGACAGCACCCTGTTGTCTCGGTCGAGCTTCTGGAGTTGCGCCTCGGTGAGATCGGCCGCGAACCCGCTCAACGCATCGGTGTACCGCTGCTTGGGCGACGCGCCCACAGCGTTCGCCACGGCGTCGGGGTCGGTGCCGTCCTTCAGGACCACGACCCAGCTGCCAGCGGGCTTGTTGGACGAACTCGCGCCGGCTGCCGCCACCTTCCCCTTCGAGGGAGCGGGCAAGCCGAGATCGGAGTAGACGTCGTCGAGAAACCCGGCCCGTGACGCAGGCGTCGCCGCCGCCGTCATGGCCCTGTCAGACGGGACACAATGCGCAGAGGCCCTGATTGCGACGAAGCGGCCCGAAATGCACCAGGCGCGCCGCCTATGCAGAAGGGCGCATCAGCGCTGGTCAGCATGCAGATACGCCCCCCGCACAGGCCCCGGGACGGGCTCGAAAGGGACCTGACCTCGCCAAAAAACTTTGGGTCGGGTCACACCGGCAACTTCGGCCACCGCTTTGACCGGCGCAGCTGGCGGCCGTCGTGGCGGGCCAGCACCCGGCGCACGCTGCGGGCGACGCTCACCGGCGGCGGTGAGGTTCGTCTCGATTCGTATGAAGTGTTCTCCGATAAGGATCTTCTCACCCAGATCGCGGTGGAACGGATGCTGGCCGGGGTCGCCACCCGCCGCCACGCCCTGGTCGCAGAGCCGCTCGGCGCCGAACTCGAGGCGGTCGCCCGGGGCGACTCGAAGTCGGCCGTGTCCCGGCGGTTCAAGACGGCCACCGAAGCGAAACTGGCTGAGCTCATCGGCCGGGACCTCTCCGAACTCGACGTCGCCGCCTTGATGATCGACGGGATCGTCTTCGCCGACTGCTGCTGCGTCGTCGCCCTGGCCATCACCGCCGACGGCACGAAGGTCCCGGTCGGCCTCTGGGACGGCGACACCGAGAACACCACCGTGGTCAAGGACCTCCTCGCCGACCTCGTCGCCCGGGGCCTGCGCTTCGAGGACGGGATCCTCGTCGTCATCGACGGCGCCAAAGCGCTCGCCGCCGGGGTGAAACGGGTGTTCGGGAAACGAGCCCTCATCCAGAGATGCACTCTTCATAAGCGCCGCAACGTCAGCGACTACCTCGACCCGGTCCTCGGCCGGGCCATCGACCGGCAGCTCGCCCGGGCCTTCAACGACCCGGACCCGGCCCGGGGCCTCAAGGTCGCCCGGGGGATCGCCGCCCAGCTCGAAGCGAAGCACCCCTCCGCCGCCGCCAGCCTCCGAGAAGGCCTCGACGACATGTTCACCGTGCGCCGCCTCGGCGCCAGCGACCGCCTCGCCCGGTCCCTCGGCTGCACCAACGCCATCGAATCAGTCATGTCCGTCGTCCGGACCGTCACCGGCCGAGTGAAGACATGGAAAGACACCAAGATGGTCCGCCGCTGGGTCGGCGTCGGCATCCTCGAAGCCGAACGCAGCTTCCGGCGCATCAAAGGCTGCACCGACATGCCCGCCCTAACCAAGAAAATCCGGGCCGAAATCGCGAAACGGATCACAGAAGAGCCCGGAGCTGTCACACCCCAGAAGTACGATCAAGCTGCCTGAAACGAAGTGGGGCCGTCACCGAAATCCCACAACGATCGGGACATCCTCCCAAATCCGGCGCGATGCTGACAGCCGTGACCCGCCCTGACCGCCGATACGTGGCCGGCGCCTTGAGCCTTCTTTTCGCCGCGGGTTGCCGGACCGGAGATCAGCCCTCGGCCGGCGGCACCGCAACCACGGTCGCTCAGGCCAGCAGGACGAGCGTCAAAGGCTCGACGCCGGCCAGCGGGGTGCCGGAGACGTTCCTGGCGGTCCGCGACGTCGGCACCGAGATCGTCGAGGTGGAGACGGCGACGGGCAGGGTGCGCCGCACGGTCGTCGACTACGGCCCGTACCGCGAGTCGGAGACGAACACCTCAATCGAGAGCCTCGACATCAGTCCCGACGGGTCGACGCTCTACTACGGCACGCTGTATCAGCCCGCCGTGGGTTCGATCTACCGCTTGCAGCTGCCGGACGGTGAGCCCGAGCGGGTTGGTGACGGTCGGGGGCCGTCCGTGAGCGCGGATGGCCGGCGCCTCGCCTTCGTTCTCGGGAGTTCGATCCATATCCGGGACCTGCGCACGGGCCAGGACCAGGTCTTTCGGGACATGACCGGGATTGGCGGTGGCTGCACGTCATGGGCGGGCGACTCGGCCTCGAGGAACATCGGAACGAAAAGTCACGCTAAGGAGGCACCGCTCAATTACTTGAGCGTGTTCGACCCTTCCGTGGCTTTGCCAGGATCGTGTAGTTCCATTCCCCATGCCATTTGTGGGGTTCCAGTGGCACGGCGGCCAGCTCGTCGTCAGTGACGGTGACGCCGGTGGGATAGCTGCCTTCATCCCACTCGGCCAGGACCTTGAGGCCGGTCTTGGTTTTGGTGGCCCCAACCAGCTCGACGATGGTGCGGTAGCTGGTGAGGGGCCGGCCCCGCCAGTTCTTGGTGATGAAGCTGAACAG
>CAZCVW010000194.1:0-6608 GCA_964502185.1 uncultured Burkholderiales bacterium | reverse complement strand
GGGCGGTCGTGGTCGACGTGGCCGGGTCCGGGGCGGGCGTCGTGGCGGCTGAGCCCGAGGTGGTCGACGTCGTCGCCGGGGCGGTGGTCGTGGTGGAGTCGGCCGGGGCGTCGATCGCGCCCGACAGCACCTTGGTGTCGTCGTCGTTGGGGTCGACGGCCCGGGCCAGCGCGTCGCGCATGTCGCCGACGCCGTCACCCAGCAGCGCGAGCAGGTCCTTCTTCGTCGTCTGTTCGGCGACCACGACGCCGTTGGCCATGAGCAGCGCGGCGATCGATACGCCGAGGCCGCGGACCAGGCCCGTCTGAAGTGGTCGCCGGGCACGCCGAGCCGGGCGCGACGGCGCTGGCTCGGGGATCGGCTGCGTCTTCCAGGGGATCATCAGGTGTGCTCTGACCTCGGGCTGGTGGGGTAGCCGGATCGGGATCTACCGGCTGTCATTCGCCGCCGGCCGTTGGGCCCCCTGCTTGCTCCCCCGAGGAATGATCCGGAATGATCCGCAAGTGTCCCGATGTGTCGGCCAGTGCCCCTTATGGCCGGTGTCCCTTATGGCCAGTTCCCTATGGAGAGACGCCGTTCCCCGAGACGCAGGCGGCCTCGGCCCGGGCCCGCAGGTCGGCCACGGCGTGCTCGAGGCCCTCCGGATCACGGAACAGGGCGCTGCCGGCCACCAGCACCCGGGCGCCGGCGGCGGCGGCGGCGGCCACCGTGGCCGGACCGATGCCCCCGTCGACCTCGAGTTCGATGTTCCGTCCGGAGGCGTCGATGAGCGCCCTGGCCTCGGCGATCTTCGGTTCCATGGAGGCGATGTAGGCCTGCCCGCCGAAGCCGGGGTTCACCGTCATGACAAGAAGCAGATCGAGGAGGTCGACCACGTGGCGGACCGCGTCGAGCGGGGTCGAAGGGTTGAGAGCGACCCCGGCGCGGGCGCCCAGCTCGGCGATCTGGGTCAGGGTGCGGTGGAGGTGCGTGCACGTCTCCGCGTGCACGATCACCAGCTCGCAACCGGCCTCGACGTACCGGCTGAGCAGCACCTCCGGGTTCGAGACCATGAGGTGGGCCTCGAAGCCGACCTGCACGTGGGCCCGGCTGGCGGCGATGACGTCGGGCCCGAATGTCAGGTTGGGTACGAAGTGGCCGTCCATCACATCCCACTGGATGCGGTCGACGCCCGCCTTCTCCAGGGCGGCCACTTCCTCGCCGAGCCGGGAGAGGTCGGCGGGCAGAACCGAGGGGACGATCAGGAAGGACGGGGTGCTCATGGGCCCGACGATATCGGGTCGGTTCAGCTGCTCGTGAGCCCTCTGTCACCAAGAGTTGTTTCCGTTAGCTTGAGAAACCACTTGAGGTGAGGCTTTAATGTGTCCGTGGAAGCCGCGATTCGCGCCATCGCAGAGCGACACCGGCGGGAGATCGTCCGCCTCGTACGCGACGAGGAGTTGACCGCGGGTCAGATTGCCGGTCACTTCGACGTGAGCCGGCCGGCCGTCTCCCAACACCTGAGGATCCTCAAGGACACGGGTCTCGTGACCGAGCGCCGCCAAGGCACCCGCCGGTATTACAAGGCGAGGGTCGAGGGGCTGGCGGAGTTGCGGGCCTTCCTCGAGGTGCTCCTCGGAGAGGAGTCCTGGGTCGAGCCCGGGCCGGGGGCGACCTCGCCCGAGAGGCCAGAGACAGCGAGGCCAGAGACCGCGAGGCCAGAGACCGCGGCGAGGCCTGCGGTCCCGTCCGACGTCGACATCCGGGACACGGTCCCCACCCTGTAAGCCCGTTCAGTCGTCCCTGTAAGCCCGTTCAGTCGTCCTCGGCGCGTCGGGCCGCCCTGGCCTGCTCACCGTCCCCGTTGGTCTCCGCCGTGCGGCGGGAGCGACGGGTGGGCTCGTCGGGGCTGGCCGCATCGACGAGGGGTGTGAGCCGGTAGGGGATCTGCTCGGTGAGGGCGATCACCGTGGTCGTGCGGTTGATGCCCTGGACCTCCAGGATGCGGTTGAGCACCTCCTGCAGGTGATCGTTGCTCCGGGCCACGACCCGGCAATGCAGGTCGTCGGCCCCGGTGGTGGCGTGGGCCTCGAGGACCTCGGGGATCTCGCGCAGATGGTCGACCACGTCGCCGAGGCGCCCCTGGGCGATGTCGATCTGGGTGAAGGCCAGCACGCCGTAGCCCATCGCCCGTAGGTCCAGGTGCGGGCCGAAGCTCGTGATCACGCCGTTGGCGATGAGCCGGTCGACGTGGGCCTGCGCCGTCCCCCGCGCCACTTCCGCCCGGCGGGAGAGTTCCAACATGCCGATACGCGGCCCTTCGGAGAGGACCCGCAGGAGCCGCCAGTCGACGGGATCGAGAGCTTCAGGCACGCGGCGATGCTACCGCCGCCTCCCGTAGCTGTTCGATTTGTCCAGATTGCGTGGACTGAGGGCGTAAGTGTCGGACAATCTGTCCAGCTAGAGAACTAAGACTTGACACATACGACCAGAAGTTGTCCACTCAACTGGGCAACGGTGCCCCCCCGACTGCCAGGGGATCCTGAAGGGAGCCGCCATGCCGCGCAGGACGTCCGGCGACCTGGAATCGTTTCGCGCCCGTGTCGAGGCGCTCGTCCACCACCACCCCGTGGTGACTTTCAACGCCTACACCCGCTGGTTCGCCGAGGGCCGCGCCTCGGCCGACGAGGTCCGCCACCTCACGGTCCAGTTCTCCGTTTTCAGCCACCAGTTCGTCGAGGCCCAGCTTCGCAAGGTGCTCGAGGCCGCCGACCTGGAGTCGTACCGGGCGGGCAAGGAGATCCTCCTCAACGAACTGGGCGTGGTCTTCAAGCCGGCGAACGGCCACCAGGCCCGTTCCGAGGAGGTCGATCCGGACATCGTCTCCACCGAGGGCACCGTCGACGGTGGCCGCTTCCGATTTACCGCCGCCCACTTCGAATGGCTGCTGCGCTTCGGTGCGCCCCTCGGCCTGGGCTTCGCCGACATGGGGAAGCGTCGGCACGGCACCCCGTCCACCCTCTTCTTCTGCGACGAGCTGCTGCGGATCTACGGCGGCGAAGACGCCTCGATGGCGGAAGGCGCCAGCTACGCGGTGGAGAACTGGGCGGCCGCCGGCTTCTGGAAGGAACTGATCGCCGGCCTCCGGGCCGTCAAGCGGCGCGAGTGCCCGGACCTCCCGCTCGGCTTCTGGATCTGGCACGACAAGATCGAGGACCAGCACGCCGCCCACACCGCCAACGAACTGGCCGAGGCGTTCTTCCGGCCCGACTTCGACGAGGAGCGCTTCCTGGTCGGCGCCGCCGAGATGCTCGACGGCGTGAAGGCCTTCTGGGACGGCCTCGAGGCCGACCGGGTCGCCCTGCGCGCCCAGAGGCAGGAGGTGGCATGAGCGTCACCCGTGACCGCCTGCGGTCCCTCGCCGGCGCGCCCCCCGCCCTGCGGCTGCTCGGCATCGACCACCTCGAGTTCTGGGTCGGCAACGCCCGTCAGTCCGCCGCCTTCTTCGCTTCCGCCTTCGGCTTCGACATCGTCGCCTACGCCGGCCCGGAGACGGGAGTGCCCGACAGGGCCTCCTACGTGCTGACGCAGGGCGACGTCCGCTTCGTGGTCACCTCGGCTCTGCGTCCGGACTCTCCGGTGGCGGCCCACGCCCGGGCCCACGGCGACGGGGTGCGCACCCTGGCCTTCGCCGTCGACAACGCCACGGCCGCCTACGAGGCGGCGGTCTCCAGGGGAGCGGCGGGTGTCGCCGCGCCGTGCGCGGAGTCCGATGCCTCCGGTGGTCGCATCGTGCGGGCCACCGTGGCCGCCTACGGCGACACGCACCACACGTTCGTGGAGCGGGCCGACTATCTCGGCCTGTTCGCCCCCGGTTACGAAGCCTCCGACCTGCGCCGGCCCGTCGGGCCCGAGGTTGGCCTCCGGAGGATCGACCACGTCGTGGCCAACGTGCAGTTGGGCACGCTCGACGCCTGGGTCGACTTCTACGCCCGCATCTTCGGCTTCGACCAGCTCGTGCACTTCGACGACGAGACGATCTCCACCGAGTACTCGGCCCTGATGTCGACCGTGGTGTGGGACGGGTCCAAGGTCGTGCTGCCCATCAACGAGCCGGCCGTGGGGCTGCGCAAGAGCCAGATCCAGGAGTACCTCGAGTGCTACGGCGGCCCCGGCGTGCAGCACATCGCCCTGCGCACCGAGGACATCGTCGCCACCGTCTCCGCCCTGCGGGACCGCGGCGTGCGCTTCCTGTCCGTCCCCGGTGCCTACTACGAGGCGGCCCGGGAACGGATGGAAGGCATCGACCTCCCATGGGGGGCGCTGCGGGATCTCGGCATCCTGGTCGACCGCGACCACGAGGGCTACCTGCTCCAGATTTTCACCGAGACGCTGGGCGACCGCCCCACGGTCTTCTTCGAGATCATCCAGCGCGAAGGTGCCCGCGGCTTCGGCGCCGGCAACTTCAAGGCGCTCTTCGAAGCCATCGAGCGCGAGCAGGCCCGGCGGGGGAATCTGTAGCCGCCGGAGCGGCTCGTACCGCGGCGATGTTCGCCCACTAGCCGGGCGGGTTAGGCAAAGGCAAAAGCCGCAACGAAGAGGGGTCGGGGTGCAGGCGCGGGGGAGCTTCTACGACCGGCTGGTGTCCTGACGGCGCCACGAAGACGTACGAATCAGGAATGATGGCGGTCCGCTACCGGCGTGCCGGTAACTTCCTACCGACCCCGAACGCAAAGGAAGGCGCCATGACGCAGGCCGCAACGGCGGGGGTCACCACGACCGGATTGGCGGCGCAGGCCGTCGACGTCAGCAAGATCTACGGGGAAGGCGACGCCGCCGTGCGGGCCCTCGACCGCGTCTCCATCGGGTTCCCGGCGGGGCGGTTCACGGCGATCATGGGCCCGTCGGGTTCGGGGAAGTCGACGCTGATGCACTGCGTGGCCGGCCTCGACTCGGTCACTTCGGGCCAAGTGTTCCTCGGGACCACGGAGCTCTCGGCGCTCTCCGACAAGGACCTCACGCTGCTGCGGCGGGACCGGGTCGGGTTCATCTTCCAGGCCTTCAACCTGCTGCCCACGCTGACGGCGGCCGAGAACATCACGCTGCCCCTCGACCTCGCCGGCCAGAAGCCGGACGCGGCCTGGCTCGACTCGGTCATCGACACGGTGGGCTTGCGGCCCCGGCTCACCCACCGGCCCTCCGAGCTGTCGGGCGGCCAGCAGCAGCGCGTCGCGGTCGCCCGGGCGCTGGCCACCCGGCCCGAGATCGTCTTCGCCGACGAGCCCACTGGCAACCTGGACTCCCGGGCCAGCGCCGAGATCCTGGGCTTCCTCCGCCGGTCGGTCGACGAGTTCGGCCAGACGATCGTGATGGTCACCCACGATCCCACGGCGGCTGGGTACGCCGACGCGGCCGTGTTCCTGGCCGACGGGCGCATCGTCGACACCATGGCGGAGCCGACGGCCGAGCGGGTGCTCGACCGGCTGAAGACACTCGAGGGCTGATGCGTCGGGTCGTGATCAAGGGCCTGTTGGCCCACAAGCTCCGGCTGATGCTCACCGCCCTGTCGGTGGTGCTGGGCGTGGCCTTCGTGGCCGGCACCTTCGTGCTCACCGATACGCTGAACAACACCTTCGACAACCTGTTCGGGGAGGCGTTCGCTGGATCCGACGCCGAGATCCGCTCCACCACCGAACTGTCAGCGACGAGCGCCACGGGGGCGACGCGCGAGCTGCTACCCGAGGATCTGGCCGAGAAGGTCGGGGCCGTCGACGGCGTGAAGGAAGTCGGCGTCTACGTGCAGGGGTTCGCCCAGATCGTCGACAAGCAGGGCGACGTGATCGGTGGGCAGGCCCCGACCTTCGGCGGTTCGGCCACCAGCCTGGCCACCATTTCCCCGTTCAAGATCAAGGACGGGCGGGCCCCGAAGGGCCCGGATGAAGTACTCATCGACGCGGGCACGGCTAAGAAGAACGACTTCGCCGTGGGCGACCGGGTCCGCATCGGGTTCACCGGCCCGACCCGCGAGTTCGAACTGGTCGGCGTCGTGGGCTTCGGCGATGCCGACAACCTGGCCGGCGCGACGTTCGCCCTCTTCGACCTGGAGACCGCCCAGGACGTCCTCGGTCGGAAGGACGTGGTCGACTCCATCTCGGCGACCGCCGAGACCGGCGTGTCGCCGGCCGAGCTGATCTCGCGCATCGGGGCCGTGCTGCCCGACGGCTACGAGGCGGTCACCAGCCAGCAGTCGGCCGCCGAAGCGGCCGACGACGTCAAGGGGGAACTGAGCTTCCTTTCCACCGCCCTGCTCGTCTTTGCCGGGATCTCCCTCTTCGTCGGCTCCTTCATCATCTTCAACACGTTCTCGATCATCGTGGCGCAGCGCAGCCGGGAACTGGCCCTGCTCCGGGCGCTCGGTGCCAGCCGTGACCAGGTCACCGGGGCGGTGCTGGCCGAGGCCGTCATCGTCGGGGTGGTGGCATCGGCGGTGGGGGTGGCCTTCGGCGTGTTGGTGGCCGCCGGACTGCGGCTCGCGCTCGACGCCTTCGGGATCTCGCTGCCCAGCGACAAGCTGGTGGTGCAGCCCAAGGCCGTGATCATCCCCATGATCGTCGGGATCTCCGTCACCG
>CAZCVW010000193.1:0-6647 GCA_964502185.1 uncultured Burkholderiales bacterium | reverse complement strand
TGGGCCAGCAGCAGCGCCACCGCCCCGGCGACGTGCGGGGCGGCCATCGACGTGCCGGCCAGCGCCTCGTAGGCGTTGGCCTGGCCCTTCACCCAGAACGTCGAGAACACGTCGTCGTCCTTGTTGCCGTTCCCAGCGCCGCCGGGGGCGAGGACGGCCCACTTGGCCTGCCCGGTCGACGTGGAGTAAGAGGCCAGGCTGTCGTCCGGGCCGGTGGCGCCGACGACGATGGCGTTGATGTCGCCGTAGGCGGAACCCTCGACGCCGAGGCCGAGGGCGTTGGAGTTGCCCGCCGCGATCACCGGCACGGCCCCATGCGCCCAGGCGTACTCGATCGCCTCGTCCGTCGAGTTCGGGCCGAACAGCGACGTGATCACCATGGCCGGGTCACCCAGCGACAGGTTCACCACCCGGGCGCCGTGGTCGACGACCCACTTGATGCCGGCGGCCACGTCCTCCGTCGAACCGGAACCGGTCGAACTCAGCGCCTTGGCCACCACCAGTTGGGCGTCGGGGGCGACGCCGGCCACGCCCTTGCCGTTGTCCTTGAAAGCGGCAGAGATGCCCGACACGTGGGTGCCGTGGCCCTGGTCGTCCTGGGCGTCGCCCTTGCAGGCGCCCGGGTCGCCGTTGGTGCCGATGCAGTTGGCCGACTCGACCACCTTGCCGGCCAGGTCCTCGTGGGCGAGGTCCACGCCGGTGTCGACGATCCCGATCCGCACCCCGGCCCCCGTTGTCCTGGTCCAGGCCTCGGGGGCACCGATCTTGACCAGCCCCCATTCCTTCTCGGCCAGCGGATCGTTCGAGGCGAGCGCCGCCGAGGAGACGAGGGCTACCGAGAGTCCGACGAGGAGGGAGGAGATCCGGAGTTTGCGCATGTGGCGGTTTTTCCCATTTGCCCGATTCGGTAACCCGCCCGCAGAATCGCTCGGCTCAGCCGCCGGGCAGCGTGACCTCGACCTCCAGTCCCCCGTCGCTCCGGGGGAGGGCGGATAGCGTGCCCGCCGATGGTGCCGGCCTGCCCCTGGCCCGCACCGGCGGGAGCCCGAAGGGACCGTGACGTGCCCTTCCGCCGCTTCAGTTGACTCCGAGAAACTCAGGAAGGCACCGGTACCCCGAACATCAACAGGGCCGTGTCGGCCACCAGCGCGATGGCGGCGCGGTCGTTGCGCTTCCCGCTGCCCTTCAGCCAGAAGGGGACGAAGTTGAGCGTGCCGATCAAACACTGGCGGACGACCCGCTCGTCGAGGACGGTGAACTCGCCCGATCGCAAGCCCTCGTCGATGACGTCCTTGAACGCGGCAAAGTGGCGGGTGTGCCAGTCGTGGATCTTGGCGTCGATGGAGGCGGGCCATTCCAGGTGACGCAGGAACAGGCGCGCCAGTTCGGGATAGTCGACGCCGGTGATCACCTGCTGTTCGATGATCAGCGCCCGGAGCCGCTCGGTGGCGGTGCCGTCGCCGGCGGCAATGGCGCCCAACCGGACGATGGCGTCTTCCGCCACCGTTCCGAGACAGGCCGAGAACAGCGCTTCCTTGCTGTCGAAGTAGTGGTACAGCGAGGCTTTGGCCAGGTCGAGGCGATCGGCGACCTCCTCCAGACTGGTCCCCTGGTAGCCGCGCTCGCCCAACACTTCGGCGGCGACCCGCAGGATCTCGTTCACCCGCCGGGCCCGCTTACGAGCGACCCGACTCAGCTCGGCGACGGGTTCCGCGGGTTGGGTCATGTTCATGAGGCCGATTCCTAGATCGGGAGGCCGAGGCTCCTGGCGATGAGCAGGCGCTGGATCTCGCTGGTGCCTTCGCCGATGGTGAGGATGCGGGCGTCGGCGTAGTGGCGGGTGACGGCCGAGTCGTCCATGAAGCCGTAGCCGCCGTGGAGCTGGGTGGCGGTGTAGGCGACCTGGTTGGCCAGTTCGGAGGCGACGAGCTTGGCGATGGCCGCTTCCTGGTCGTAGGGGTGACCGTGGTCGTACTTGTAGCAGGCGTCGTAGGTGAGGGTCCGGGCCGTGGCCGTCTTGGCCGCGATGTCGGCCACCTGGAAGGCGACGCCCTGGAACGAACCGAGCGGCTGGTTGAAGGAGGAGCGGGACTCCACGAAGGTCAGCGTCTCCTCCAGGCAGCCCTGGGCCAGGCCGACCGACATCGAGGCGATGGGCATCCGGGCCCAGGTGAGGAACCGCAGCGCCTCGCCGTAGCCCCGCTCCTCCTCGCCCAGTAGGGCACTGTCGGGCACCACCACGTCGTCGAAGTACAGCGGGTGGGTGTCCGCGGTGCGCCAGCCGAGCTTCGGGTACAACGGACCGACGGTGACCCCGGGAGCGTCTAGGGGCACCAGGAAGGTGGAAACCGGCGGGCGGCCGGCCCGGGCCGGATCGCCGCTGGCGGCGAAGAGGATCACGTAGCGGGAGTTGGGCGTGCCCGAGTTGGTGATGAACTCCTTGGCGCCGTTGATGACCCAGCCGTCGCCAGACCCGTTACCGGCCCGGCGGGCCCGAGTGGACTGGTTGCCCGCGTCGGACCCACCGGTCGGCTCGGTCAGTCCAAAGGAGCAGAAGATCTCGCCCGAGGCCATGCCCGGGAGCAGACCCTCGGCCTGTTCCTGAGTGGCCAGGTGCTGGAACAACGCGGCCGAAATGGCCTGGACGTGGACGGTGACGGCCACGCCCGAGTCGATCCGGGCCAGCTCCTCGATCATCAGGCAGAAGCTGCGCATGTCGCCTTCGGAGCCGCCGTTCTCGGCGCGGACCAGCATCCCGAAGGCGCCGAGCTCACCGAGGGCGGCCACGATCTGAGGATCGAAGGTGGCGTTGATGTTGCGCTCGACGACGGTCGGCGCCAGCAGTTGCTCGCTGACCTGCCGCACTGTCTTACGCCAGGCCCGGTGCTCCTCGTTGAAGCACCAGGGAAGGTCGAGATCGATCATGCCCATCTTCAGGCCTCCAGTTCCCAGTGAAAATCGGTGATCTTGGCTTCCCGCTGCTCCTTGAACACGGCTCGTACCTTCTGGCCGATGGCCAGGCCCCGCGCCCCCGAACCGCAGCCGCCCGAGCCGATCGAGTCCGGGTCCGACACGTCTATACCCTCGACGAAGTTACCGATGGCGGTGCTGGCCCCGTCCAGGAGGACGTAGGCCACGGCGTGGGGCGGCTTGGGGTACCCGGGGAACTCGGCGTAGGTCACCGTGAACGCCTCGATGGTGCCGGCGGGGCCGACCTCCACCCACTCGTCGGAGGTCCGCACGAAGCAGTCCTCGCAGAAGGAGCGGGGCGGCACCCGCACCTTGCCGCAGGCGGGACAGGGCGACGCCAGGAGCCGGGCCTCGTCCCGCAAGGTCACCAGGAAGCGGCTGGCCGCCCGGCCGGCGGCGTGCTGGAAGTCCAGGTCCCACTTCCCGGGGATCAGGATCCGCTCTTCAGTACTCGTCACGAGGTACTCCTTCTAGGACTGGAACTCGGGCGGGCGGCGCTCGGCGAAGGCGGCCAGGCCTTCCTTCACGTCGGTGCTGGCCGCCATGTGGGCGAGGAACAGGCGGCGCTCGGCCCGGAGGCCTTCGGCCAGGGTGCCTTCGGCCGTCTGGACGGCCATCTGCTTGACGGCCCGGAGTGCGTCGCCGCTGCGGCAGGACAGGCGGGCCACCAGAGCCTGGGCGGCCTCCTCCACGGCCTCGGGCGGGACGGCCCTCGTGACCAGGCCCCACTCGGCCGCCTCGGTGCCGGTGATGGCCTCGCCGGTGAGGAGCAGGTAGCGCGCCCGGGCCTTGGTGAGGGCCCGCACCAGCCGGACCGAGCCGCCCGCCCCGGGGGCGAGGCCGTACTCGAGGTGGCGGTCGCCGATCCGGGCGTCGGCGGCGGCCAGGCTCAAGTCACACGCGAGCAGCAGTTCACAGCCGCCGGCCAGGGCGGAACCCTCCACCACCGCCACCGACACGAACGGCCCCGACTCCAGCCGTTCCGTGATGGCGACGAGGCGGTCGACGTAGCGGCCCAGCGCCACGGGATCGCCGGCGATGGGGCGGACGACGGTCAAGTCGGCCCCGGCGCAGAAGTTGCCACCGGCGCCTCGCAGCACGACCACCTTGGCCTGCCGGTCCAGGGCGTTGGCCAGCGCCGCTTCCAGCCCTTCCACGACGGACAGGCTGAGCGAGTTGCGGGCGGCCGGGCGGTCAATCGTCGCCCAGACCACGGGGCCGTCGGCCACGACGAGCACGTCACCCATACGGCTCACCGGGAATCTCCGAATCTGTGGAGGTTCATGCCGCTCACCGCGGCATAGACCTCCACAGAAAATTGGCGGCCCGTCATCACGGCGCCTCGCTCCCGAACACGCCGACCACCTGGAACTGGATCGAACCACCGGCGCCCGACGCGACCGCCATGCGGGCGCCGTCGACCTGGTGGTCGCCGGCCCGGCCCCGCACCTGCTGGGCCGCCTCGGCCATCCGGACGAGGGCGCTCACGCTGATGGGGTTGGCGCACATCACCCCGCCGGACGGGTTGACCGGCAAATGGCCCCCGAGGTCCCAGGCGCCCTCTTCCGACCGGCGGAACGCCTGCCCCGGGCCGCACAGGCGCAGCCCCTCGACCATCGGGCCTTCCATGGAGGAGAAGGGGACGTAGGGCTCGGCCACGTCGATCTGGGTGGCCGGGTCGGTGATGCCGGCCATGGCGTAGGCCTCGTCGGCGGCCAGGCGCAGCTCGTAGGGCTCCCCATGGTCGTTCGGGCCGCAGTCGCCCATCTTGTCGCCCATGAAATACGTGTTGGTGCGGGCGGCCACGCCCTTGATCCAGCCGGCCGGGGTGGACAGGCGCCGGGCCCGCTCCTCGCTCACGATGACGACCGCGGCGGCCCCGGACGTCTGCGGGCAGCACATCCCCAGCCGGATCGGCCAGCACATCACCGGCGTCTCCATGATCGCCTTGGCCGGAATCGGGATCCGCAGGTGGGCATAGGGGTTGCGGGAACCGTTGTCCCGCAGGCGCTCCGCCACCAGGGCGAAGTCCTCCTCGGTGGCGCCGTGACGGTCCATGTAGCGAACGGCCTGTAGCGCCGTCATGGCGATCGTGTTCAGCGGCAGGAGCGCCTCGTAGGGCGGGTCCCAGATCATGTTCAGGGCGACCTGGGCGGGCTGCACGGCGTCGCCCATCTTCTCCGCCCCGACCACCAGCACGGATTCGAAACGCCCCGAGACGACCCCCCACCATCCCGCCTGGAAGGCCGACGCGCCCGTCGCCCCGCCGGTGTGGACCCGCAGCAGGGGCTTGCCGAGAGTGGCCAGCTCGCCGGCCGCCGCCTGCTCCGGGTGGCCCAGGCCGTGGAGGGCGTCGGGCGACTGCGACAGTACGATGGCGTCGATGTCGGCCATGCCGAGGCCGGCGTCGGCGAGCGCCCGTTCGGCGCCTTCCTGCAACAGACCGACCAGGTCCTCGTCGGGGCGGCGGGTCTGGAAGTGGGACATGCCCACGCCCACGACGGCCGCCGGTCGCTTCGGCCGGTTGGATCTCGGCCACTGGGCCGTCATGACTCCCTCCGGAGCACGGTGACGAACTGTCCCTGGCCCGCCCGCCCGTAGGAGGAATGGGCGATGGCGGTCTCCACACCGTCGCGCACGGCCTTGGCGGCGTGGGCGATGCGTTCCAGCCCGGCGGCGAAGGTGGTGTGCTCGGCCCACAGTCCGCCGGCCCGGTTCAGCTGGGGCAGGTCTCCGGCCATGATCCGCCCGGGCGCGTCGGCGGCGGCCGTGAGGCCGAGGCCGGCGGCCGACAGGCAGAGGCGGAACACGTTGCGCTCGGTGGTCTCCACCACCCCTACGTCATCCGGGGCGTCGAGGCCGGCGAGGCGGTAGGCCTGACGGGCGAGGCGGGCCAGCGCCTCCTCCGGCGGACGGGGGCGGGCCATCGGGTCACCGTGCTCCGCCCCCCAGGCGAGCCCGGCGACCGACACGGGCGTGGGCTCGGCGCAGAGCACCACGGCCACGGCGGCGTCGCCTTCAGGGGGCAGGTGGTCTCGGCGCAGGGGGGTCGAGATCATCCCGGCGCCGGGCTCTCCCCCGCTTCCCGCCCCGCCGCCGGCGAGCCGGCCAGTGAGATTGCCAGCGAGATGGTTGGCGAGACGGCCGAACGTCTCGAGGGGGATGCCGTGGCGGTGGGCGAAGAGCCCGGCGACCAGAGCCTCGGCGCACAAGGGGTGCAGGCCGAGCTCCCGGTCCGCGGGGGTGCTGTTGGGCGCCTCGGAGGCGGCCGGATCCGTCTCCCGCTTGGCCCAGGAGACGGCCAGGACCCGCGAGCTGACGCCGGCCTCGAGGCGCAGCACGGCGGCGGTGAAGGCGGCCGAGGAGTCGTCGCTCACCTTGATCTCGTCGCGCAGGTAGCCGCCGGCCGGGCCGGCGAGGTGCATGGAGGAGATGACGCGCCCGTCGAGCTGGTCGGAGGCGGCGAGGACGACCCCGTCGATGCCGGCCCGGGTGAGTCCGGCGTCGGCGAGGGCGGCGGCGGCGGCTTCGAAGGCGAGCTCTTCGAGGCTCGCCTCGGCGGGATCGCTGCAGCGGACGACGGCAGCGCCGGCGACGTAGGGCACGGGTGTGGTTTCCCCCAAGTAGATATCGAATCATGGGTCGGTTTTTGACTCCCGAGCAGAATATCGCACGAG
>CAZCVW010000192.1:0-6649 GCA_964502185.1 uncultured Burkholderiales bacterium | reverse complement strand
GGCGAGCGTCGCCGCGCACCGCGACCGGCTTTCGCCCGGAGGTGCCTACCTGATCGCCGCCGCTCCCGCCGCCGCGGGGGCGACCTTCGCCGATCTCGACGCCGCCGTCGCCGATCTCGTCCAGGCTCAGCTCGTTCAGGCCGGCGGGCCCCGATGAGCCCCGCGGCCTTCGTCCTGACGGGAGTGGTGCGCGTCTACCGTTTCGTGCGCAGCGGGGCCCTGCCCTCCTGCCGATACGAGCCGACGTGCTCCGCCTACGCTCTTGAGGCCCTGGAGCGTCACGGCGCCGTCCGCGGTTCCTGGCTCACTCTTCGCCGGCTCGGCCGGTGCCACCCATGGGGGAGCTTCGGGTTCGACCCGGTTCCCTCCGAGCGGCGGGCTCACCGCATCCCGCGCCCCGGCGCCCCCAGGTCCTAGAAAGAGAAGGTCGAACGTGTCAGACCTGTGGAACAGCCTCGTCGACGGGATGGGCGCGATCCTCGCCTTTCTCTACAGCATCATCCCGAACTACGGCTTCGCCATCATCGGTCTCACAGTTCTCGTGCGACTGGTCCTCTTCCCGCTCACCGCCAAGCAGGCGCGGTCGATGCAGAAGATGCAGGTCATCCAGCCGGAGATCAAAAAGCTTCAGGCCCGGTACAAGGACGACAAGCAGAAGCTCAACGAAGAGATCATGAAGTTCTACAAGGAGAACAAGATCAACCCGATGGCGGGTTGTCTGCCCCTTGTCGCGCAGATGCCGATCTTCTTCGCCTTGTTCAACGTGCTGCGCAGCCCGCTCCGGCACATCCCCGTCGACTCCAAGCTGTTCGAGGCCTTCTGCGGGACGGCCACGAGGGCGAACTGCAAGCCGAAAGGGCTCGGCTTCCTCGGCATGGATCTCTCCAAGGCGGCCAGCGAACCGCACGGGGGATTCACCGACGCCCTCCCGTACTTTGTGCTCATCGGGCTCGTGGTCCTCACGGGCTACCTGCAGTTCAAGCAGACGCAGTCACGCCAGGGCACCCAGGCCAACCCCCAGATGGCCATCATGGGGAAGATCTTCCCGGTGATGTTCGCCTTCATCTCCTTCAACATGCCGGCCGGGGTCGTCCTGTACTTCCTCGTCAGCAACGCCTGGCAGATCGGCCAGCAGGCTCTGATCTTCGGGTCGATCCTGCCCAGTGAGCCACCGGCGCTCCGGGCTCCGGTGGTCGACGTGCCGTCCGAGGGCCCGCGCCCCGGCGGAGCGAAGAAGCAGCCGGCCGACGGCAACAGCTCGGGCAACCCGGTGGTAGAAGGGCAGGCGCCGAAGCCCAAACCCGACACCCCGAAGAATCCCGGCGGTCCGTCCTCCGGCCTGGGCCGGGCTCAACCATCAGGTTCACAACCGCGCCCGAAGAAGAAGCGGCGCTAGGGAAGATTCGACATGGAGTGGATCGAAGTCACCGGTAGAACAACCGAAGAAGCCCTCGACGCCGCCCTTGACCAGCTGGGCGTGGACGAGGCCGACATTGAATACGAAGTGCTGGAGGAGGCCAAGCGCGGCCTCTTCGGCCGGCTCGGCGGTGGTAACCCGGCCCGGATCCGGGCGCGGGTCAAGCCCATCTCCCGGGAGAAACCCGACCGTCGCCGGCGTACCAACCGGCGCGAGGGCGGCCGGGGCGGGGAACGCTCCGAGCGCCCGGACCGCGGAGACCGCGCGCGCCCGGATCGGGGAGACCGCTCGGAACGCAGTGGGTCCCCCGCCCGGGACCGGGATCGGGACTCAGGTTCCGAACGACCGGCGCCCGGGTCGAGAGAGCCTGAGTCGAACGTGTCAGGGGCGAGAGTGCCGGGGCCGACACCGGCCGGTTCGGGCGAGGATGGTCCAGGTTCGGGGCCGTCCCGGAACCGGAACCGGAACCGGCGCTCCCGTCCCGCCGGCACCGGGAACAGCACCCACACCGCCACCACAGGCTCCGGGGTTCGGAGTTCGCGCGGAGAGACAGAGGAGAACACCGTGTCCGGATCCGAGGTATCGCTCGAAGAGCAGGTCGAACTGGCCGAGAGCTTCACCCGAGGCCTGGTCGAGCGCTTCGAGATGCAGGCCGACGTCTCGGCCCGGGCCGACGGCGACGACGATGTCCTGGTGGACATCACCGGAGACGAGCTCGGCCTGCTCATCGGGCCTAAGGCGGCCACTCTCGACGCCGTGCAGGAACTGGTGCGGACCGCGGTCCAGCGCCGGATCGGTGGCCACGGCGCCCGCATCCACGTCGACGTGGCCGGATACCGGGCCCGGCGCCAGGAGGCGCTGGCCGAGTTCACCCGCCAAGCCGCCCAGCGGGCGATCGGGTCGGGGCGTGACCAGGTGTTGGAGCCGATGTCCCCCGTCGACCGAAAGGTCGTGCACGACACCATCACCGAAATCGACGGCGTGGCCACGGTCTCCGAGGGCGAAGAGCCCCGGCGTCGGGTCGTCATCAAGGCGACCTGACCGACGGAGGTGAGGTTGCCTGGGCCCCCATTGCTCACGCTCCTCACCGAGGCGCAGAATCTCGGGTTCCTCGGACCGGGGCCGGTGAAGCGTCACGCCGAGCACGCCCAGGCGATGGCCGAATGCCTGCCCGTGGGCGTCGGGCGATGTCTCGACCTCGGGAGCGGCGGCGGTGTCCCTGGGCTGGTCCTGGCCGTCGCCCGGCCGGAACTAATCCTGGTGCTGCTCGATGCCCGGGAGCGGCGCTGTGCGTTCCTGCGCCGGGCCGTCGGTGAACTCGGCGTCGGCGATCGTGTCGAGGTGGTCCAGGACCGGGCGGAAGCGGCGGCCCGCCGCCCGGATCTGCGCGCCCAGATGGACGCCGTCGTGGCCCGGTCCTTCAGCCTTCCGGGGGTGACCGCCGAGTGCGCCACCGGGTTTCTCCGTCTCGGCGGCACCCTGGTGGTCAGCGAGCCGCCCGCCCACGGTATCGAGCAGGTTCCGCTCGCTCCGCGCTGGCCGGAGGACGGGCTCGATCAGCTGGGATTGGGGCCGGCCCAGCCCCGCGGAAACAGCCGCGCCTCGTTTGTAATCTGCGAGAAACTCCGCGGCGACGACCGCTGGCCCCGCCGGGTCGGTATCCCCGGCAAGCGGCCGGTCTGGACGGGCTAGCCCCCGGGGGCGTCTTCGTCGGCGAAGGGTTCTTCGATGCCGCGTCGGACGCCGCGCACGATGGCCCGGGCGACATCTCCGGAGCGGGCCACGAGCCGCCGCACCCCCTCGACGTCGTCGGCATGGGCCGGCTGGCACACCACGGCGGGCATGCGGGTCTCCCGGAGGACGGCGTAGGCGCGACCGGTTGGCTCCCGGAGTTTCTCGTCGAGGACGGGCGAGAGTTCCTCCATCACCGACCGGGCTACCCGGTAGCCGGCCTCGGAGCGGGATGCCTTGGAGGCGAAGTAGTCGCAGGTACATCCGGGCGAGTCCCCGAAGCGCAGTCCGAGGAACAGGTCGGCGGCGTAGCGGTTGGCGTCCCCGGCCGCGATCGGGTCGTCCTCGCCGGCGCCGTCCACCAGCACTTCGGCGCCGGCGTCGGCCAACCGTTTGCCCACCGTTTCGCCCAGGGCGTCGAGGCCGGGCTCGACGGCCAGGTACACCCGGCGCCCGGCCAGCCGCTTCGGCGTCCCCCGGAGGGATTCCCGTTCCCGCACCGCGGCCACCGAACCGCTGGCGAAACGGGACAGGCGGTCGAGGGCGGCCACGCTGGCCGGCCCGCAGATCCCGTCACCGGCCGCCGCCACGTTGCGCTGGAACTCGAGGAGCGCGTTGCGGGTGTCGGGCCCGAAGATCCCGTCTTCCTTGCCGGAATCGAAGCCCAGGGCGTTCAGCCGGTGCTGGAGGTCGACGACGTCGTCGCCCCGGAGCATCGGGGTCCGGTGGTAGAGCAGCCGGTCACCGAGGCGATAGCCGGCTTCCACCAGCGAACTCCACGTCTGTTGACCGCACACGCCGTCGACCCGGAGCCCGCGGGCGGCCTGGAAGGCGCGGATGGCCTCTTCCGTACCGTCCCCGAAAGCCCCCGCCTCGGCGGCCACGACCTCGAAGCCCAAGGTCGAGAGCCGGTGCTGCAGGTCCCGCACCGCCTCGCTCCGATCCCCTCGGGCAATGCGGAACCGCTCCGTCAACTGATGAACTGGGCGAGCTCGGCGAGGAGCTGCCCCTTGCTCCGGGCGCCGACGAGGCGCTTCTCGAGCGAGCCACCGCTGAAGATCATCAGGGTCGGAATGCTCATGACCTCGAATCGGCGGGCGGTGTCGGGGCAGTCGTCCACGTTCAGCTTGCCGATGGTGATCTTGCCGGCCTGCTCGCGGGCGATCTCCTCCAGCACGGGGGCGACCATCTTGCAGGGGCCGCACCACTCAGCCCAGAAGTCGATCAGCACCGGGACGTCAGACCCGTTGACGGTCTCGTCGAAAGAGGCGTCGGACAGGGTGATGATGGACACGTTGTTCCTTTCGCGCTCCCCACTTAACACGGTGAAGAGAGTCTCAGTGTGGATCAGACCGAAGCCCGGTGTGCCTCGGCCTCGAGGTACCGCTCGGCGTCGATGGCCGCCATGCAGCCGGTGCCGGCGGCGGTGACGGCCTGGCGGTAGACGTGGTCCTGCACGTCGCCGCAGGCGAACACGCCCTCCACCGAGGTCCGGGTGCCGTCGTGGGTGACGATGTAGCCCCCCGGGTCGAGCTCCAACTGCCCTTCGAAGAGCTTGGTGTTCGGGTCGTGGCCGATGGCGACGAACACTCCACCGACCGCCAGCTCCGAGATTGCGCCCGTCACGGTGTTTCGGAGCTTGAGCCCGGCGACCTTGCCGTCGCCGAGGATGTCGTCCACCAGGCTGTTCCAGACGAAGTTGATCTGGTCGTTGGCGAACGCCCGTTCCTGCATGATCTTCGAGGCCCGCAGCTCGTCCCGCCGGTGGATCAGATGCACCTTGGAGGCGAAGCGGGTGAGGAAGTTCGCCTCCTCGATGGCGGAGTCGCCGCCGCCGACCACGGCGATCTCGGCGCCCCGGAAGAAAAACCCGTCGCAGGTCGCGCAGGTTGAGAGGCCGTGACCGAGCAGGGCCTTTTCCGAGGGGAGGCCCAGCATGCGGGCGGAGGCCCCGGTCGAGACGATCACGGACCGGGCCCGGAACTCGCGTCCGTCAGCCCACACGCCGAACGGGCGGGACGACAGGTCGACCCGCTCGGCGTTGACCGTCAGGTACTCGGCCCCGAAGCGGGCGGCCTGGGCCCGGAACTTCTCCATCAGTTCGGGACCCATGATCCCGTCCGGGAAGCCGGGGTAGTTCTCGACGTCGGTGGTCAGCATCAGCTGACCGCCGGCCCCGGGGAACCCCTCGACGACGAGGGGGCTCAGGTTGGCCCGCGCCGTGTAGACGGCGGCGGTCAGCCCGGCCGGGCCGGAGCCCACGATGATGACGTCTCGAACCTGATCCATCGTGCTCCCTTAGCGAGCGGATCTCTGGAGGGACTGTCTCCGCTTCAAGAGCGGCGCGACAGACAGAACACGCCGGCCGAGGTGAAGATTCCGCCGAGCACCAGGTGGGCGGCCCAGACGTCACCCGGCAGGTAGACCGACAGCGCCCGGAAGGCACCGATGGAGAGGAGGATGAGCGCCACGCTCGCGAGCGCACCGGCCAGGATGCCGGCGATGACCATGTAGACGACGCGCTGGACCGGCATGACGGTCTTGTCGCGCACGGTCGCGACGGCATTGTCGATCGCGTCGGCAGCCTGTTGGGTCCAGTCGCTCATCTTCTCCCTACCCTCCCCGGGGTTGCGGGGAGCCTACACAAGCACCTTGGTCCCACTAACCTCCCGCCCGTGTCCACCGTCCGGGGCTCTTCTCCCGCCCTGCGCATCGCCGCCTCGGTACTCGCCGGAGCGCTCCTCGCCTGGTTGGCGGGTCTGATCCTCGGCGAGTACCCGTTCGTCGGGGACGGCATCCAGTGGCTCCCGATCATGGGCGGCGCCGGCCTCGGGGCCGTGATGGCGTGGGTGGTCACCCGGATCTGGGCCGGCTCGCCACCGATCTGGATGGCGGCCGTGGCCGCCGCCCTGGCCGCGATGGGCGAAGTCAGGGCCGTCCAGGAGGACTCCGACGGGGCGGCCTGGCCGGCCGGGGGCTGGGCCGCCATCGTCGCGGCCACCGTGGTGGCCGCCTACGGAGTGTGGGCGGCCAGCCGCCAGGGTCCCTCGGGTACTGGTCAGACGAAGTAGCGGGCGAGGATCTCGCAGGTGCTGCGGGCGGCGATGAACACCTCGGTCACGGAGTCCCGGCCGAAGGCGGAGACCACCGCCGGAGTGCCGTCGTAGGTGCCGACCCCGGTGGCCACCAGTGAGGCACCCCGAGCCGGCCCGGCCAGCAGGCTGTCGTTGCATTGCTGCGTCACGGCTGGGTCCAGCTCGGGGGTGTCGCCGCCCGACCGGGACCCGGCGGCGTCAAGCCCGGCGGCCAGGGTGGTGACGGCGAGGCGGCTGCGGACGGTGGACGGGTCGGACACGTCGCCGAGGTCGCCGAGGAAGTTGCGGGCGGCGTTCAGTTGCATCGCCTCGGCCACCGCGCCGGATCCGGACGCGGCCTGGTCGGTGTCGCGGCCGTTGCCGTCGGTCAGCAAGGGCACCGCCGCGAACAGGGCCAGGATGGCGG
>CAZCVW010000191.1:0-6653 GCA_964502185.1 uncultured Burkholderiales bacterium | reverse complement strand
TAACTTATGGGTATTGGGCCTAGGCCGGTGCTGCCCTTATGACCCCCTCCGTCTCGCCCTCATCAAAGCCGAGGAGGAAGTCGGCCAGGCCGAGGCGCACGGTTACTTGTTGGACTTGGCCTCGTGGGCTCTGTGGTGGCAGCCACTACCGAAGTCAGAGCGGAAGCGCATCCAGGCGGAGAAGGCCGTTTTCTACCGACAGTTGTATTTCGAGACACCGGGCACCGCCCCGGAAGGGCACTGATGACCGCCATCCCCGATGCTCTCGACGGCCTCGACACGAGCGCCCTGACACGGGGTCTCCGAGCCGTGTTGACGGACGAGGTTCAGAACCTGTCCCCCGAGGGCCGGGCCGCCGTGGAGGCCGCAGCCGCCGGGACCTACGTCTTCCCGGTCCGTCAGCTGGCCGGGGATCCGATTGCCGGGAAGGGCGAGCCGGGGTACGCCGAGTACCGAGCGGCCAAGGCTCCGGTGACCCGGCTCGTGCCCCACGGCAAAGACGATGCGACGACGGACCTGTTCCAGGTTGTCAGCTGGTGGACGGCGGAGCCCCGGGCTCGTATCGGCGTGAACCTGGAACGAACCGGCTGGGTCGTTTCGGACCTCGATAACTACAAGCCCGAGGACCAGCAGCGCCAGGACTTGCCCCCGCTCCCGACAGGTCTCGGAAGGACCCGCCGCAGTCTCTCTCCGAGCGGGGGCCGGCATGACTACTACCTGGCCCCGGGCGGAACGCTGGACGGGACGAAGCGGTTTCGTGACGGTGAGTTCATCGTCAACGGCTATACGGTGCTGCCGTCACCGGGAAGCGGGTACCACTGGGAAGACGAGACCGTCCCTGTCGCCGGGTTGCCCGCATCGGCCGTCGCCAACCTGTTCACCGTGAAGCCCGAGACCATCGGCAACGGTGCCGCTCCCGATGACGAGGTTCTGGCCCAGCGGTACCACGAGCTGTGCTGGTGGCTGGAGTCTGCGGGGCTGGAGTACCGAATCAGGCGGCCCGAGGGAAACGCCGGGGGCCGCATCGTGGCCGAGATATCGGAGTGCCCCTTCGACCGCAGCGACCACAGCGTCCCGTTCAAGGCCGTCGTCGGCCGGGGATCGGGCGGCGGATGGTTCGCCAAATGCGTCATGGACGGTTGCGGCGGAATGACCGGCCCTAGCCGCTGGGCCGAGATTCGGGATCTGGCGCCGCTGCCGACCTTTCACGACGTCCATGCGGCCCTGGGTTGGGAACTCACCGGCGAGTGGTTCGGGGACTGGGTCTCGAAGCGTGCGTTCGGCATGGAGGAGGACGGCGAGATCCTCGTCCTGGCTGAGTCGCCGGAAGTCCTAGCCGCCGAGCTTGCACCGCTTCGACAGTCCGAGGCTATGAGGGGCTGGGTGCGGGGAACGGACATCGAAGCCTCGAACGTCGAATGGTTGTGGGACGGACGGCTGCCGAAGGGGAAGCTGGTGCTCCTGGCCGGCGATCCGGGTGACGGCAAGTCCTTCATCTCCCTCGGTATCGCTGCCGCTGTGACCCGGGGCACCGGCCTACCGAACCAGGAGACAGCCGAGCCGGGGACCGTGCTGATCCTGGCGCAGGAGGACGGGCACAGCGACACGGTGAAGCCGAGGCTGGAGCGCATGGACGCTGACCCTGAGCGTTACTTCGTCCGCTCCGTCGAGGAGCCCATCACGGTCAACGATGCGGCACTCGTCGAGGCCAGCCTGGAGTTTCTACGGGACGCCGGGAACCCTGTGAGCTTGCTTGTCATTGACCCCTGGATGGGCTTCCTGACAGGTGGCGTCAACACCTGGAAGGACAACGAACTCCGGGCCGCTGTGCAGCCCTGGATCGACATGGCCGGGCGACACGGGGTGACGATCCTGGCACTTGTCCACCTGAACAAAGGGGACTCGAAACCGCTGTACCGAATCATGGGCTCCGTCGCCTCTCCCGCCCTGGCACGGGCCGCCCTGCTGACCGGGAAGACCCCGGACGGCAAGATGGCTCTGGCGGTCGCCAAGAGCAACCTGGCCCGGAAGGCCGCCACCCTGGAATACGAGATCGTGGACCTGGACGGTCCCGACACGCAGTCCGGTGCGGTGCGTTGGGGCCGGGAGCGCACAGACGTGAAGGACGAGGATCTCGGCGCCAGCAGCCCCGCCCGAGGAGGCCAGCGCCGGGATAGCGCCGTGGCAGAGGCCGAAGCGTTCCTGCTCCGGCGCCTCGCAAACGGGGAATGGCACGAGATGAAGCGGGTGGTCGAGGTGGCCGGCCAGGACGGGATCTCAGCGGCCAGCCTGAAGCGCGCCCGCAGGAACCTGCTAATCGAGACCGAGCAGCCCCAGATCCCGGGCCCCTGGTTCTGGCGCCTGGACCCGGACTGGGAGGCGGTGGGATGACCACCAGGGGATCAGTTCCCGCCCAGGGGATCACCAGGGGCTCAGTATCTCTGGAAGTTGAGCTTCTGGAGCCCCTGGGAGCCCCAGGAGATCAACTTGAGCTTCTGGGCGGTAGGGCTGTGACCAGCACGTTTACCGTTCCAGTGCTCCAGGAGATCAGAAGTTCAAAGACGGTCCAAGCTGAGCTTCTGGGGATTGAGCTTCTGGGCGGACGGCCCCGTCCCAGGGGTTCAACTTCCCGCCGAGGCTCAGCACCCCACCGACCCGAGGTAATCCGATGAGCCCGCCCGAGAACATCCTCACCCCCGCCCATCACCGTCCACTGGTCCTTCACGACGCCCACGGGTTGGCCAGCCCGCCGCCTCCCATCGTGCCCCGGGGTAGCCCCCGCACCTCGGAGACCGGTGCTCGTGGCGCCCAGACGGTCTCCCCCTTCAGGTGTGTTTCAGGCACCTCGGGGCCAAACCACAGCGAGGGAGCACACCATGGGCGGGCTGGCCAACCCCGGCCCCCACAACGACGGTGATGGACGTGATGAAGCGGACATGCGCTGGAGGATATTCACTGCGGCGGCCGTCGGCGGCGGGATACTGCGGGGCGGCATCGGGGCCATGACGGCGGCACTCGTTTGGTTCGGCCTGATGGGCGGCGCGGCGCTCCTTGTGGTCTACGTCTCGGGCCGAGACGCGCGGCGGGTCTGCCCAAGCTGTGGCCGGGGCGTTCTGGGGAGCTTCTGCACCAGATGCGGGGACGAGTCGACGGCCCTCAGGTGCGGCGAGTGCGGGAACGAGCTGCTCTCTCGCCGGGACCGGTTCTGCCCGACGTGTGGCGCCCAGACATCCTGGGCTTCAGCCATCGCCGCCGCCTCCCTCCAACGACCTCGGATTTCTGGGCCTTCCGGCGCTCTGCGGGATGAGAACCCCGCAGCACAGCCATTCGGCGTCAATGGTCCGGCGATCGCCAGCCTTGCCCTTGGCATCCCGGCGCTGCTCGTCTACGACTTCGGCCTCGGCGCCGTGGCCCTTGGTCTCGGGATCTGGGGCTACCGGCGTTCGATGGCTGGGGCTCCACTGAAGGGCTTGGCCATCGCTGGGATTGTGCTCGGAAGTGTGGCGGTCCTGCTCTTCCTGGGCCAGCTCGGGAACTCGCTCAGCGCCTGACCGGCCGTCCCCACCGACCGGGTGGCGCTGGCGTCATAGCCCCCAAGGACCGACGCGGCTAGAGGGCCGACAATGGGACTATGAGTCAGGAGACCATGAGTGTCCCTTCCGGGCCGGCGCCCGAGGAACGGGTCAGCATCTGGGAGGCCGGCAAGTTTCCGGCCCAGCGCTGCTCGGCTCGGAAGGCCGGTACGGGACAGTCGTGCAAGGCGTGGGCCATCAGCGGCGGAAGCGTGTGCGTGTACCACGGCGGTCGCGCCCCGGCCGTCCGGGAAGCCGCCCGCCGTCGACTCGACGCCCTCGTTCCCCTGGCCCTGGACGTGCTCGCCGACCTGACCCTGGGCCGGGCGCACGACCCCGGTAGTGACGCACCGATGGCCGTCCCGCCGGGGGTCCGGGCCAGGGCCTGCGCCGAAATTCTGTCCCGGGCCGGCGTGGCAGCCGTGACCGAGATTGACATGGCCGTCTCCGAGGTACCCAGGCCCGACCTCGATTCCGCCATCGCCGCAGCGCTTGCCCGACGTGAGGCCCCTGCTGCCGGCTGAGCCAGGGCCGGAAGCCGTCGAAAGATCCTAGAACCGGTCCCGGCAGTTCTCGATGTAGTCGGGCTCGTTCCAACGCCAGATGTTGGCCCACGCTTCAACCGTTGGCACGCTCGAAGGCGCCACTTGCGTCCCGGCGCTCACAAAGGCCAGCCACTCCCAGGGCTTCGTGACACCAGCGGGCAGCTCCGGATCCCCTGCGCTAGGGCTGAGGCGATACCTCGGGTCAAAGAAGCTGGCGAACGTGGTGTCCGACCCCGGTGCGATCCACCTGCCATCGGTAGCGGTTAGCTGAATGCTGATCACCCACATTCCGACGCTGGTCGGGTTGTGCAACGTTCCTGAAACCAGATACCCATAGGCACTGCCCGGCGGCCCCGGCTGGGTGATGGTGACTGATGTGATCGCTACCTGAGGTTCCTCCATGGGACAGATAAGCGGAGTCGTGGTCGTTGTGGTCGCAGTGGTGGTGGTAGTGGCTTCATCAGTCGTCGCAGTCGTGGCCGGGCTTGGAGGTTTGGTGATGGGAGTCGTGGACGAACGAGCGGTTGTCAATGGCCAAGTGAATGTCCCCGCTCGTGGCCAGCGGAAGTCCCCGCCCCTCGGGTGTGATCAGACCGTCTTCGGCCCGGGGTGTCCTCCCTTCGTTCGGGCTTCCTTCATGCGGAACGACTCACCTTCGGTGACCACGACGACGGCGTGGTGCAGTAGGCGATCGAGGATGCTGACGGCGGTGGTGTGCTCGGGCAGGAAGCGGCCCCAGTCCTCGAAGGGCCAGTGCGAGCCGATGCCCAAGGACCGGCGTTCGTAGGCCCCGGCGACGAGCCGGAAGAACAGCTGGGCACCGGTGGCATCCAGCGGGGCGAAGCCGATCTCATCAACCAGCACCAGGTCCGCGCGCAGGACGGTCTCGATGACCCGGCCCACGGAGTTGTCGGCCATGCCCCGGTATAGGGTCTCGACCAGATCGGTGGCAGTGAAGTAGCGGACCCGCAGGCCGGACTCGACGGCGTGGTGGCCCAGG
Organism: uncultured Burkholderiales bacterium; assembly: GCA_964502185.1. GTDB lineage: Bacteria > Actinomycetota > Acidimicrobiia > IMCC26256 > BP-133 > CAZCVW01. The sequence continues at coordinate 1,536 of CAZCVW010000191.1, read as the reverse complement.
GCGACCAGGAGATGGCTCTTCCCCGTCCCGGCCGGGCCGACCAGGCAAAGGTTCTCCTTGGCCGTGATCCACTCGAGGCTGGACAGGTAGTCGAAGGTGGCCGCCTTCACCGACGACGTGAGGACGTTGAACTCCTCCAGCGTCTTGGTCACCGGGAAGGCGGCCTGGCGCATGCGCTCCCGGGCGTTGGAGGCGTCCCGGGAGGCGATCTCGGCGTCGAGCAGCGTGCGCAGGAACTCCTCGGGCGCCCAGCGCTGGGTCTTGGCCGTGAGGAGCAGCTCAGGTGACAGCCGGCGCATGGCGCCCAGGCGCAGCCGGCGGAACCCGGCGTCGAGGTCGGCCGGCAGGGCCGGCGGGGCGGTGGTCATGACCCCTCCCTGATGGCGTAGTCCGACAGCGGCCGGGTGGGAACTGTGGGCAAGGGCACGATGAGGGCCTCTCCGGGCGCGGTCGGCCGGGCCACCCCTGCACCGGCGGCCAGGATGGAGCGCACGTCGTGGGCTCGGAAACGCCCGAAGGCCACGGCCCGCTCCAGGGCGCCGACCAGGGCCTCCTGGCCGTGGGCGGCCTTCATCCTGGCGAGCTCGTCGAGGTCGCCGGCGAGGGAGGTGATCCCCGACGCGGCGGCCGCCTTGATGAACGTCTTGTTCCGCCCAGGTACGGGGCGCCTCGGGAGCCGCAGCCGGGTGATGAAGCCCCGCCCAAGGGCAACCCGGGCGCCGAGCCGCCGGCCGCCGGGTAGCTTCCGGGACTGCTTGTGGCCCCGGCGGCGAACGTCAGGCCGACCTTCCGGCCGGACCGAACCCGAGCGGCACTCTGACCACGTGGCAGCCCCCCAGATTGACAGCGGATTTGACAGCGAACTCGCCGAAAGTCAGGGTCACACGACAGCACGACCAGCGTTACACAGCTGATATTCGTGCTGCTCAATGCACCTTTTCAGCACTGGAGGGCACTGCGGACCATGGCCTCGGCGGACTTTGCAGACCCTTGCCTGAACCACTCGGCCACGCCGCCGGACGGGGCGACAGGTTAGCGCCGGTTGCTAGAGGATCTCGGACAGGATCTTCTCGAGCCCGCCCGCCGGCACCGCGCCCGTGAACTTGGCCGCCACCGTGCCCGTCGAGTCGACCACGAACGTCTCCGGCGGTCCGGTGACGCCGAAGTCGATGGCCATGCGGCCTTTCGGGTCTTCCAGCAGCGGCCAGTCACCGCCGAACTTGTCGCGGTAGCGCCGGGCGTTCGACACCTTGTCGGTATGGATCACGCCGAGCATTTCGACACCCCGCTCCTTGTAGGAGTCGTAGAAGGCGACGAGGTGAGGATGCTCCTCGCGGCACGGAACGCACCAGGAGGCCCAGAAGTTGACGACGTACGGCCGGCCGGCGAGTTCGGCGGACGACAACGTTCCGCCGTCGATATTCGTGAGCGTGAACTCCGGCGCGGGCTTGCCCAGCAGAGGCGAGGATTCGTCCGGGCTGTGGCCGAGCCGGCTGCCGAGCACGACCACCAGGGGCAGGAGCACGGCCACGACGA
>CAZCVW010000190.1:0-6659 GCA_964502185.1 uncultured Burkholderiales bacterium | reverse complement strand
GGAGGATCCGCCGTCGCCGGAGCCGCAGGCCACCGCGCCGAAGAGGAGGAGCGCGCCGAGCGCCAGTCCCGGGACGAGGCGGCCGCGCCACGGGACGATGACGCTCCCCTGATCCACTGACCTCGATATCACGCCGCCAAGCCTACGGCCTGCCGGGGCATGGGGTCGGCGACAACATGCGCCCGCCCCTACGTCCGATCTGGCATTGTCGGAGCATGGCGTTCGGACAGGCAGCAGGACCTCCGGCCTCCCCGCAGCAGCTGGCTCGGCTCGTCGAGCTGCTCGGCCGGGCGGGCTACGACAGCTTCCGCGAGGCGCGCCACCCGTTCGGGCTCTCCCAGCGCCAGTCCAACGGCAAGTTCACCCGGGACGAGGCAAGGGAGCTGATCGACCGGCTCACAGGCGCAGAGGACGAGCAGGACGAAGACCCCCCGGCCCCCGAACCGATCGAGCAGCCCGACGCGGTCGTCATGGCCTTCCCCGACGAGCTGCTCGCCGAGGAGCTCGCCCGGCGCGGCTGGACCTGCAAGCCCCCTAGTTCCGTGTAGTCCCGTCTAGTCCACGTCTAGTCCCATCTGGCTACGGCGGAGTCCGGAGGGCCGGCACCCGGGGGCATCGCAGAGACGCTCTGAGACGAGACGGGTCAAAGACGACCCCAGGCGAAGTACTTGCCGGCGAGGTCCTCCCGCTCCACCTCGAGGCCCGGAACGAGGTCGCCGAGATGGCTCCAGGGCTCGGAGAAGCCTTCGAAGGTCGTGACGTACCAGCTGGCGACCGACCAGATCAGGAGGTTCATGCCCGGCGCCCACCAGGGCGCCCACATGGGGCCGACCGCCGCCACCCGGCCCCCGGGGCGGAGGTGGGCCACGATGTTCTCCAGGGCGGCGGGTGTGCGGAGCACGTCGTGGGTGAAACAGAACAGAGCGGCGTCGGCCACGACGGGAAGGGCGACTTCTTCTGCCGCGCCGAGCAGCAACTCGACGTTGCCCCAGCCGTGCTCGTCGATCCGGTGGCTGGCCTGGCCCAGCATCTCGATGCTCTGCTCGATCCCCACCACCCGGCCCTCGGGGCCGACCCGCGCCCGCAGCTCGGCGAAACACAGCCCCGTGCCGCAGCCCACGTCGAGCACGACGTCGCCGGGACCGGCGCCGAGCAGCTCAACCACCCGGGCGCGATCGGGCAGGGCAAAGTCGGTTTGCGCATCGTAGTTTCCGGCGTACTTCCGGTACTGGGCCATAGCAGCATGCCGGTCCGGACGTGAATCACCGTTTACGCTGGTCACAGAGTTGGGAAATCCCTCCGCTGATGACACTGACGACCGATCATAGACCTGTGCTGGGCGGCTCCATTCTCGCGACCGACATCCCCGTGACGCGCCTCCGGGCGCACACGCTGCAGCTCTCCTCGGGCCAGCAGGTGGGCGTCGCCCTGGGTGGCCGCGGGATCCCCCTGGTCGTCGCCCACGGGTTCTCCTTCGCCGGGATGCTCTACGTGCAGTCACTGTCCCGGCTGGCCAGCATGGGGTTCGAAGTGGTCGCCATCGACCTCGCCGGTCACGGCGCCTCCACCGGCCTGACGCAGCGGGGCCACGACCTCGACGAGTACCGCCGCTTCCTGGGCGAGGTGCTCGACGAACTCGGGATCCGCCGGTCGGTGCTCGTCGGGCATTCCCTCGGCGGGCGGCTGGTGGCCGAGGTGGCCGGCGCCGAGCCGGAGCGGGCCATCGCCGTCATGCTCATCAACGCCGCCGTGGGCCGGGTGTGGGACGACCTCGCCGGCTTCGCCCGGTTCTCGCCCCCGCTGCTCGGCCTCATGGGCGCCACGCTCACCTCGGACACGCTGGGCACACTGTTCCTGTCCGGCGACCAGGGCCTCAAGCTGCAGGGCCTCGCCCTCCCGCAGGCGATGGCCAACCTGTTCTCCCCGTGGCGGCTGGTGGCGCCGGCGCTGTCGGTGCTCCAGGCGCCGCCCAGCCGGGGGGCGCTGGAGCGCCTCGCGGCCGAGCGCATCCCGACCTTCGTGCTGCACGGGGACAGGGACCCGGTGGTGCCCCTCGCCTCCGCCCGCGACGCGGCGAAGCGGGCCGGGGCCGAACTGGTCGTGGTCCACCGCGGGTCGCACTCGTGGCTGCTGGAGGACCCGGAGACGTTCCGGGCGATCGTCGCCGAACTACTGGGCGACGCCCTGGGCGCGGCCTGCGCCGCCGAACCGGCCGACGCCTTCTTCACCCCCGATGCCCTGATCCGCCGGCTCCCCTCCGCCGACGCCGACGCCAACGGCGACCGCGGGACCCGCCCCGGGAAGGCGGCCAACTACCGCTGGTCGCGCCCGCCCGCCGCCTGACGAACCTGGTCGGCCACCACGGCCGCCTCCCGGTCGCCGAGGACGATCAGGTAGTGGTTGGTGTCGGGGACCAGCACGTCGACCAGTGCCGGCACGCCCGCTCTGGCTTCGGCCACGGCTTCGTCGGGATGGAACGGGCGGGGCTCGTCGAGGAGGCCCCGGGGCGCCCGGATCAGCACCGTTGGAAGGGAGGCGAGGGCCAGGAACGACCGGCGGGCGATGTCGCCGTCGAGCAGGTCCCGGCCGTCGCCCCGGACGGCGTCCTCGGCCACCCGGGAGCGGAACTCGCCGCCCGGCTCTGAGGGATTAGCGGCGACGAGGTCGTAGTCGACGTAGCCCTCGATGTCGGGGCTCCACGCCTTGGGCCCGGCGAAGGCGGGGTGCGCCCGCCAGAAGTCCCGGTAGCCCTCGACGGACGGGAACGTCATCCGCAACCGGCCGAGCGCCGGGCCCAGCACCGCTTCGAGCATCACGTCGGGGTCGACCCCTTCGGGGACCGGGAGCGGCAGGCCCCCGTCGACGAGGAGCACGGCCCTGACCCGGGCGGGATGGGCGGCGGCCAGGCGGGCGGCGATGTAGGCCCCCATGGAGTGTCCGGCCACGACAACGTCGGTCGCGGCGACATGGTCGAGGACGGCGATCATGTCGTCTACGTGGCGGGCCAGGCCGAAGGGCCCGGGCAGCCCACTGCTCTGGCCCCGGCCCCGCAGGTCGGGAGCGAGGAAGGTGACGTCGTCGCCGAGGTGCCGGGCGACGGCCGCCCACGACCGGTAGGAGCCGGTGATGCCGTGGATGGCGAGAACGACGGGCGCCGCGCCGGCCGGGCCGGCCAGGCCGAGCTTGAGGCTGCCCCCCGCCACGGGTACGTCGAGTTCGGTGTGAAAGGCCTGGCCCATGGTGCGCCCAGCCTGTCACACGCGCTGCGCGCCCGAAGACGCAGCGACGCGCCCGAAGGGCCGCGAGGTTACGCCCGGCGCTCGATGGTGGAGCGGCGGACGGCCTGCGAACGGGCCGGGGTGGACAGCTCGAGGTTCTCGACGGCCAGGTCGCGCACGACGGCCGCGCCGAGCTCGGCCAGGAGAGACTCGTCACGCAGGGTCTGCAGAAAGGTCGCGTGCCGCATGATCCCCTCCAAGGCTCCGAGGGCCGGCTTCCGGGCAGCCCTTCACTGGAGCTATCGGCTCAGAACTCCCACCGACTTGAGGGTTTCTTAAAAGCCCTGGTCCAACCGCTCCGCCAGGGCCCGAAAGGCCCGCCCCCGGTGAGAGAGGGCGTCCTTCTCCTCAGCCTGCATCTCGGCGAAGGTGCGCCCATCCCCCTCGGTGGGGATGAACACCGGGTCGTAACCGAAGCCGCCACTCCCCCGGGCGTGGGCGGCGATCCATCCCTCCACCACCCCCGTGGCCGCCACCTCGGTGCCGTCCGGCCAGCGGACGAGAGCAACGGTCTCGAACCGGGCCGTCCGCTGCTCGTCGGGCACGCCGGCCAGGTCGGCCAGCAGCTTGGCCACATTGTCGGCGTAGGTGGCGTGCTCGCCGGAGTAGCGCGACGAGTAGACCCCGGGCGCCCCGTCGAGCGCGTCGACCAGGAGGCCGGTGTCGTCGGCGACGGCCGCTTCCCCGGTGGCTTCGGCCAGGGCGGCGGCCTTGAGGCGGGCGTTGGCGAGAAGTGTGTCGCCCGTCTCGTCGACCTCGGGCACCTCCGGTGGACGGGGGAGGAGCGCGACGCCCGGCCGGTCCAGGATCGCCCGGATCTCGGCCGCCTTGTCGGGGTTGGCGCTGGCCAGGACGAAGCGCCAGGCCCGGCTCATAAGGACCGCGTCAACAGTGACAGCTCACTTCGACCGGGGCGGCGGCGGGGTGGTGAGGATCTTGGCCTGGGCCTCGAGGATCTCGGCGATGCCGTGCTCGGCCAGGGACAGGAGATCGTCGAGTTCCGACTTCGAGAAGGCCTGGCCTTCCGCCGTCCCCTGGACCTCCACGAAATTGCCCGCCGCCGTCATGACCACGTTCATGTCGACCTCGGCGGCCACGTCCTCCACGTAGGCGAGGTCGAGCAGGGCGATTGCGTCGACGACCCCGACGGACACGGCGGCCACCGCTTCCCGCAACGGGTGGGTGGTGATCCGGTTGGAGGCCACCAGGCGGGAGCAGGCGTCGTGGAGGGCGACGTAGGCGCCGGAGATGGCGGCCGTGCGGGTGCCGCCGTCGGCTTGGAGGACGTCGCAGTCGATGGTGATCTGCGTCTCGCCGAGGGCCGGCAGGTCGGTGACCGCCCGGAGCGAACGGCCGATCAGGCGCTGGATCTCCTGGGTGCGGCCCGAGAGCTTGCCCCGGGCGGCCTCCCGTTCGGAGCGTTCGCTGGTGGAGCCGGGAAGCATCGAGTACTCGGCAGTCACCCACCCCCGTCCCTTGCCCCGCAACCACGGCGGTACCCGCGCCTCCGCTGACGCGGTGCACAGCACCTTGGTGCGGCCCATCTCGACCAGCACCGATCCGGCGGCGAACTCGGTGAAGTCCCGGTGGAAGGTCAGCGGCCGGAGGTCTTCGGGTCCGCGCCCGTCCTTGCGATTACCCATCACGGAGATCCCTCAGATCCTGATGCGTTGGTGGGGGGCGGCGAGGGTGACCTCCTCGCCGAAAGCCTCCGAGCCTTCCACGGCGGAGGCGGCCGGGTCGAGACCGGGCCAGATGTGGGTCAGCATGAGCCGGCGGGCGCCGGCGGCCCGGGCGGCCGTCCCCGCCTCCCGGGCGGACAGGTGCAGGCCGGAACCTTCCCGGTCACGCTGGAAGGTGGCTTCGGAGAGGACGAGGTCGGCGCCGGAGCCGAAGGCCTCGACCGACCAGTCCGGGCCGGTGTCGGCGGTGTAGACGAACCGCTTGCCGTCGGCGGTGGCCTCGACGGCCAGGGTGGGCGGCGGGTGGGCGGTGCGGGAGAAGCGCAGGGCGAAGTCGCCCACGGCCGTGCCGTCGCCGTCGGCCACCGGCGTCCAGTCGAAGACGCCGCCCCAGTCACCGCCGACGAGGGCCCCGAGCGTCTCCGCGACGCCTTCGGGGGCGAGCACGGGCAGCCCGCTCCGGCCCAGCCCGTACTGCAGCAGGACGTGGAGGCCGTAGATGTCGACGCAGTGGTCGGGGTGCCGGTGGGTGATGACGACGGCGGAGAGGTCCTCCACGGGCAGGTGGCGCTGGAGGTTGGCGAACGTACCGTTGCCGCAGTCGAGCCAGAGGTTCGTGTCGCCCGCCCGCAGGAGGTAGCCGCTGCACGCCCCGCCCGCCGGCGACCCGTAGGAGCCGCTCGTCCCCAGCACCGTCAACTCCATGTGTGAGCCACCACCGCTTCGACCTCCGGGCCGAGAAACCGGGCCCCCAGCGCGGCGAACGTAGCCGGGTCGCCGCTGGTGAGGAACGTCCGCCGGGCGGGTTCGCGGGCGGGCCGGCGCCGGGTCCCCACCGTGTCGAGGGCGGCGGCCACCTCGAAGGCCGTCTCCTCCCCGGAGGAGACGAGCACGACGTCGCGGCCCATGACCTCGCCGATGGTGCGGGCCAGGAGTGGATAGTGCGTGCATCCGAGGACGAGCGTGTCGACCCCGGCGGCGCGCAGCGGAGCCAGGAGCCGTTCGGCCAGCACGTAGACCTGGTCGGAATCGACGTCGCCCGCCTCCACGAACTCGACAAAGCCCGGACACGCCGCACAGGTCAGTGCGATGCCCGGCCAGAGCGCCTCCGCCGCTCGCGGGTAAGCCCCGGAGGCGATGGTGCCCACCGTCCCGATCACGCCGACCCGGCCGGTGACCGTCGCCTTGGCGGCGGCCCGCAGCCCCGGCTCGATGACCCCGGACAGCGGCACGTCGTAGGTGGCCCGCAGGTCTTCGAGGGCGGCGGCCGCCGCCGAATTGCACCCCACCACGATCAGCTTCACGTCGTAGCCCATCAGCAACTCGGTGATCTCCACGGCGTACTTGGCCACCTCGTCCCGAGGCTTGGGCCCGTAGGGGAACCGTCCGGTGTCCCCGAAGTACACGAGGTGCTCATCGGGCAGCAGGTCGATGAGCGCCCGCACGACGGTGAGCCCCCCGAGCCCTGAGTCGAACACCCCGATCGGCCGCTGGTCCACCGCCCCTGTTTAGTCCCGGCCGGCACCCCAACCGGCGTTCATCAGGTCCGGAAACAGCGGCCTCTCGAACGCCGGTTCGTCAACGGCCCGCCGCTGAGGCCCGGCCGAGCCGGTCGGCCTATGGGTCCACGCCGGGGCGCTCGGCATGGTGAGCGCGGCTACCGGTGGTCTGGGAGCGACGGTCCGCTACCAGCACAGGC
>CAZCVW010000189.1:0-6677 GCA_964502185.1 uncultured Burkholderiales bacterium | reverse complement strand
GCCCTGGCCTGGGCCGGCCGCCGGCTGGCGCGGCGGCCATTGGAGGGCTGAGCGGTGTCCACCCGCGATGCCGACGTCGTCGCCAACGAGCGCCTCGCCGAAGCCGCCGCCCGGGTGAAGCAGCGGGCCGCCGCCCGGTCTGCCGCCGTCACCCCGCTGCGGATCGCGTTGGTCATCGGCGTCGGGCTCATCGCCGCCCCGTTCATCTTCCAGATGCTGGGCGGCGAGAACCGGGCGCTCAAGGGCGCCGACATGATGGACTCCTTCGAGCCGTACATGACCGAGCTCCGGATCACCCAGTTCCAGGGGTTCCTCGGAACGATCGACGCCGCTGAGGTGGAGACCCGCACCAAGTTCCTCCCTGCCGTGCGGTCCGCCGCCGGCACCCCGCCCCAGCAACAGGCGGTGGCCGCGGTGCAGGACTGGAGCGCCAAGTGGCAGGGGGCAGCCGGCGGACCGCTCGGCATCCACGAGGACATGTCGGGCACCGTGAACGACATCGCCGCCAATCTCGACAACTACGCCGCCGTGCGGGCTCTGCCGCCGTTCTTCCTCTTCCCCTTCTTCTTCCTCGTGCCGGGCGTCATCATCGCCCTCCTCGCCCGCTCGGCCATCAAGCGGGCCCGGGGGGGACGGGGCGCCGGAGCGCCGGGCAAGGCGCTCGTGGTGATGGGCGTCGGGCTCATCGCCGCCCCGTTCATCTTCCAGATGATGGGCGGCGAGAACCGGGCCTTCGAAGGCAAGTCGATGATCGACGACTTCAAGCCGATCATGACCGAGGAGAACATCACCGGGATGCAGGGCTACTTCCCCGTCATCGGCCTGGCCGAGGGCCAGCTGCGCAACGACCTCGTCCCCCTCGCCGGCCCGTCCGCGGCGGCGAGCTACCCGGCCATCTCGCAGTTTTCCGGCCAGTGGACCACCATCTCGGCCGAGTTCGCCGACTTCCTCGGGGCCATGAACGACAACCTGGTGGAGTACAGCGCCGTGAAGGCGCTGCCTCCCTTCTCGTTGTTCCCGTTCTTCTTCATCCTGCCCGGAGTCATGGTCGCCGGCCTGGCCCTCGCCGCGGTGCGGCGCAACTAGCCGAGCCCCCCGGCCCGGCCCCGACGAAGGAGGAGTATCGATGCGACGTCGGCTCGTTTTGTGCCTGCTGGGTTCCCTGGTTCTGGTGGTGTCCGCCTGCGGCGGCGATGACGGCGACGACGGCAAGGATGCCTCGGCCGGTGCCGGCGGGGCCACCGAGCTCATCGGCGTGTTCAAGATCGACCCGGGCACGTGCGACCCCACCGGCCCCGTGACGAAGGGCTCCTACTTCCGGATGATCCAGCCCGGCGGCAACCCGGCCGATGGCCCCTACGTCCCCAACGGCGACTCGCCCTGTGGGGACAAGACGTGGGCCCCGATGAAGCCGGGCCGCGAGGGCGGGCTCACGACGGGGGCGTACCAGCCCTACGGCGATCCCGCCTTCGACGAGAAGGGCAACGGGACCGCCATGTCGATCACCCAGCCGACACCCTGGTTCGCGGTCACGTTCGCCAACGCGACCAACGAGAAGGATCCCCAGACAGGCAGCGCGACGTCGACGCCCAGGATCACGGTCGAGGACGGCAAGCTGTCGGGGGATCTGAGCGCCTACGCCGCGGCCTGGAACAAGCAGCACTTCAACCAGGGCGCCCCCAAGCCGGGCGGGGAGCGGCCGGGGTTGACGGCCGGCCCGACCGGCACCTACGACGAGGCCACCAAGGCCTACGTGCTGGATTGGTCGAGCCAGATCGCGGGCGGCCCGTTCAACGACTTCACCGGGGTGACGCACCTGGAGGGGACGTTCGAACCGAAGGGTTAGCGGCGCGTCTCGCGGCCTCGGACTGAACCTAGGAACCGTTGAAACGGGCCAGGGCGAAGTCGTGCTCGCTCGAGCCTACCGTCACCAGCTTGCCGTCGGGCTGGAGGATGAGGGCGCCAGCCTTGTCCTGGCGCTGTTCGAAGTCGGCCGTGGCGACGCCTCCGGTTCCGAAGGTCTCTTCGAGGTGTCCGTTCGGGTCGTAGCGCACCACGGCGAAGTCGGCGAGCGCTTCCCGGGCCCGGGACACATCGCCGGCGGCCACGATCCGTCCGTCGGACTGGAGGGCGACGGCCGTGAGACCCTCCGAGTAGGGGCTCAAGCTGGTCACCGTCATGCCTCCCTCACCAAAGGACAGGTCGATCGCGCCCTCCGGAGTGAAACGGGCGACGAGCACGTCACCACCGCGCTCACCATTGGCGAACCCGGCGGCCACGATCGACCCTACGGGCGTCAACGCCAAAGCCCGGATCTCCTCGTCCAGGCTGCCGGCGTCCACCACGACCTTCCCGTTGTCGCCGAAACCCATGTCGGGCAGTCCTTCGGGGGTGTAGCGGGCCAGGGCGAGCTGGTCCGCCCCGAACAGCACACCGGGGTCTCCCGCACTGGTGCTGTACCCACCGAGAAGACTGCGCCCATCAGGCTGGAGCAGGAGGGCGTAGGCGTCGTCGTAGGAGCCGTCGCCGAAGTCGGTGGTCACCACGCCCCCGACACCGAAGGTCGGGTCCGAGGATCCGTCAGCCATGTACCGGGCGAGGATGAAGTCGCCCTGGGGGTTGATTGACACCGTGTCCTCGAACGTCACCCCGGCCACGAGGATTTTCCCGTCGGGCTGGAGGACGAGGGCACGGACGATGTCCGTCGTGAGCGGCCGCCGCTCCTCGGTCACCAGGCCGTTCTCTCCGAAGCCGCCGTCGAGCGCCCCGTTGGGGAGGTATCGGGCGAGGGCCAGGTTCTTGCTGCCCCCCCGATCGCTGACCCCAGCGACGACGATCTTGCCGTCGGGCTGGAGGGCCAGGCCGTAGGCCCAGTCGTACGACTCGCCGAAGTCGGTCGTCACCATGCCGCCCTTCCCGAAGGAGGGATCGAGGGAACGGTCGGCGCTGTAGCGGGCCAGGGCGAAGTCGTACGTCCCTTGGGCGTTGCTCACCCCGGCGGCAACAATCCGGTCGTCGGGCTGGCGAGCCCCGGCGTAGGCCCAGTCGTAGGTCCCCCCGAAGTTGGTGGTGACGACTCCGCCGACTCCGAACGTGACGTCGAGTTCACCCGGCGTGGCCGGGGCGGAAGGGGCCAGCACGACAAGCACGAGCCCCACCATCAACGACAACCCACCGATCCGACTGCCTCGACGCTGAGGGGTCGTTGAACTTCCACCCGGCACTCGCACCCAGATCCTCCTAAAAAAAGGCCTTGACACGGCGTGATTGTTGGGAGTGCTCTACCCAGAAGGCCCAGGACAAACCCCCCGCCGGCGGGGAACCCGGGACGCTGTCGTCCTAGGCCGGGTTCTGCCGCTTGCGGAGGTCTTCGAAGAGGGCCGTCGCCTCGTCGTCAGGCAGCCCGACAACCTCGATCCGCCCGGCGAATGTCGGGCTCTGGACGACGGGTGCTTTGACCAGCTTGCCGTTGACCATGATGGCCAGCCGCTTGCCCTGAATACGGGCGGCGAAGGCGTCGAGGTTGATCCCTCCGATCCGGCCGAGCACGATGCTCACCGCCTTGCCTCCGGAGTCCAAGTCGCCCAGCGAGGCGCTGCGGACGTCGGAGGCGTCCACGATGGCCGGGCCGAGGGTGAGACAGGCGCCGACCTTTCCGTCACGCTTCTCGGCCGTGACTTCGACGTCCTGTCCCGGCGCGTCCTTGGGGCAGGGAGGAGGGGACTCGTCGATCACCGGGCGCAGGGCGAAGACGGCCGACGGCCGCGCCGGGTCGGCCGAGTCGCCGCCCCCGTCGCCCCCGTCGCCGCCGCACGCGCCTGGCACCAGGAAGGCGATCGCCACCAAGAGAGCCGGCGCCAGCGAAAACGCCTTCGCCCTCGCCCGCTTCAACGGAAGTTCCTAACGGGCCGCCATCCAGGGTCGTAGTCACCGGCGGGATGGGTGGTGACCCGCCGCTCGCCTCGGGAGCCCAGTTCAACGACGTAGATCTCCCGGTTGCCGTCGCGATCCGAGACGAAGGCCAGCCGCCCGCCCTCGGGGGACCAGGCCGGGGAGGACTCCTCACCGGGGTTGGTGGTGATCCGCTGCTCGCTCCCGGCGCTGACGTCGACGATGTAGAGGTCGCGGTTGCGGTCCCGCCCGGCCACGAAGGCGATGCGGGCGCCGTCGGGGGACCAGGCGGGGTCGAAGTCCTCACCGGGATTGGTGGTGAGACGGCGTTCGCCCTTCCCGTCGGCGCCCATCACGAAGATGTCGGTGTTGCCGCCCCGGCGGCCGGTGAAGGCGATGCGGGCTCCGTCGGGGGACCAGTTCGGGTCGAGGTCATCGCCGGCGTCGGTGGTGAGGCGCCGTTCGCCCTTCCCGTCGGCGCCCATCACGAAGATGTCGGTGTTGCCGCCCCGGCGGCCGGTGAAGGCGATGCGGGCTCCGTCGGGGGACCAGTTCGGGTCGAGGTCATCGCCGGCGTCGGTGGTGAGACGGCGTTCACCCTTCCCGTCGGCGCCCACCACGAAGATGTCGGCGTTGTCGCCGCGCCCGCTGACGAGGGCGATGCCGGTCCCGTCGGGCGACCAGGCGGGTGCACCGTCCTCGCCCGGGTTGGTGGTGAGGCGCTGCTCGCCGGTCCCGTCGACCCCCACCACGAAGATGTCGGTGTTGCCCCCCCGCTTGCTGACGAAGGCCAGGCGGGCCCCGTCCGGCGACCAGGCGGGGGTGAAGTACTGTCCCGGAGCCTCGGCCAGGCGCCGTTCGGCCGTCCCGTCGCCGTTGACGACGAAGACGCCGTCCGCCTGTGGCCGGTTGCTGGCGAAGGCCAGGACCCCGGCGCCCGGGGCGGGAGGCGGGGCCGGGCCCGGACCGCTGGTTGAGGTGGCGGCATCCGAGGGTCCGGTGGCGCCTGGTTGCGTCCCGTTCGCGGGCCCGCTCCCCCCGGGCCCGGTGGACCCACCGGGGGTCTGCCCGCCGCCGATGCCGTCTCCGCCGTCTCCGCCGATGCCGTCTCCATCGATGCCGGCGCCGTCGCTCGACGCCGTGTGCGGGACCCGGCCGTCCCCCGAACCGGTGTCACGCAACACAAAAAAACCGGCGAGGGCGATGACGGCGACGGCGACGGCCGCCGACGCCCGCCGGGGGCTCAGCCGGTCTCCTTCTGGTCGCTCTTGGGCCGTGCCGTCGCCGGGGGCTTGCATTCGGCGGTGGCCGAGAAGGCCTTCTGGGGGCCGCACAGCCCCACGTTGCGCGTCACCACCCGGTTCCAGGCCCCCTCGTCGAAGAACCGCCCGGGGGCGGGGTCGTCGCCGGGGATGAGGCCCATGGGGATGAAGTTGGCCCGGTAGAGGAAGAACCGCCATGACCCGGCGGCGGGCGCCGCTGGGCTCCAGCCCGAAACGACCCCGTCGGAGAACGGTCCGAGGAGGCGCAGGCGCCGGGCCACCTCGCCGGCCGAGGTCCCGCCCCGCAGCCCCTCGGCGATGGCCTTGCCCGCCAGGTAGCCGCGCATGCCGTCGATGGTCGGCCGCTCGCCGGTGAAGATGGCAAGGACGAGCTTGGTGTAGACGAGCGATTCGGCGCTGTCCGGCGCCACCTCGCCCAGCGCGAGGACGCCGCCTCGCCGTCCGAGTTCCGACGCCCGGATAAAGCCCTCGTCGAAGTGCCGGTTGGGCACGACGGCGGCGTTGGTGCGGTCGATCTCCTTGTCTCCCAGGGTGTCGAGGGCGGTGGCCAGCTCGTCGGGGTCGGCCCGCAGAAGGGAGGCCACGTGCTGGGTGGCGTCGATGGCGGTCCGCACCAGCGGCGGCAGCGGCGCGCCCTCCTCATGCACCAGCGTGACGACCTTGACGTTACGGGTGTCAGGCGGCCGCTCGCCCTCCACCTTCTCCGCCACGTCGGGATCGAGGGCCAGCCCGGCCCGCAACCCGGCCACCACCCGCTCGGTGGATGGGTCGCCGGCGTCGGAGAGGACGGCTATCGACCGCGGCGCGCCGGGAGCGACCTTGAAGGTGCTGCGGGTCACGGTGCGGGCCATGGCCCAGCCCTCGGCGTAGGGGTCGCCGGCGAGGCGGAAGACCCGGTCTCCCTCGAATAACGGGGCCCCAGGGAAAGCCACGACGACGGGAACGTCGGGGCCGAACGCCCGTCCGGCGCTGGCCGCCCCTTGCCCGCAGGGGGCGGCCACGTGGGCGCCCCGTCGCAGCTTCCCGGCCAACTCCGCGGCCCGCTCCGGGTCGCCCCCGTCGTCGGCTGCCTCCAGCACGACTTTGCGGCCGGCCACGCCGCCGTCGGCGTTCAGGAACCCGAGGGCCAGAACCATGCCCAGCTGGAAGGAACGGCACCGCCGGGCGTCGGGGCCGGACAGGTCGGCTGGTGCGGCCACGATCACCGGGGGTGCCCCCGGGGCGGCTGCGTCGTCCACCCGCAGGGCGACCGGCGCCACCGCCGGCTGTCCATCGAGGGCCAGGGAAGCACGCCACACGCCGGCGGCCGGTAGGTCTACGTCGGTGTGCCAGGCGGCGCTCCCCCGCCGCAGCGACGCCTTCACCGGCTGCTTGGCGCAGGTGCAGGTGAGGGTGGTCTCGAGAGACTGCGCCGTGGTGAGGACCGGAGCGGGCTCCGCCGACGTGTCCCCGCCTGAGCCCGCCGCGCCGACGTTGGGATCGGCCGCAGATCAACGTGCCCGC
>CAZCVW010000188.1:0-6683 GCA_964502185.1 uncultured Burkholderiales bacterium | reverse complement strand
GTGGCACCGAGCAGGCCGAGGCCGACGGTGAACATGCCGGCGACGCCGCCCGTCCGGAAGGCCACCTCGAGGGCCCGGGCCAGCGACCCGGAGCGGGCGGCGGCCGCCGTGCGCACGTTCCCCCGGGTGGCCAGGGTCATGCCGATGTAGCCGGTGAGGCCCGACATCGCGCAACCGCCCACGAAGGCCAGCGTGCGGAACAGGCCGGACTCCACGAACGACAGGGCCGTGGTGCCGTCCGGCTTGAGCACTTCGGTCGAGGTCAGGAAGACGATGATCGTGAGCGGGATCAGGATCATGGCGATGGTCCGGAACTGCCGCTTCAGGTAGGCGAGGGCGCCCTCCTGGATGGCGGTGGCGATCTCGATCATCTTCGGGGTGCCCTGATCGGCGGCGAGGACCCCCTTGCCCAGGATGAACCCCACGGCGATAGCGAGCAGCGCAGCCGCCCCGGACAGGGCGAGCACGAGTTTCTCACCGCCGGCGAGGGTGAACTCCTGGTACCCCCCCTCAGCGAGGAACAGCGAATTCATGCTGGTCGCACGTCCTTTCGAAGCCGGCCCGGGCGCGCGGCAACACGCCGCTGGCCTTGTTTAATTCGGGGTCATGGTAGGCCGGAAGGGCCTCTTGCGCGGGAATTCACGAACTCTCAATCCACTAGTCGAGGTGGTAGGGCACGGAGGTCACCACTACCCCCTTGCGAAACAGCAGCCGCCCCTTGAGGAAGAGCGCCGTCTGGTTGTGCAGGAGCTGCTCCCACCAGTGGTGGACGACCACCTCGGGAATCAGCACGGTCACCACGTCGTTCTGCCACCGGCCGTCGATCTCGTCGAGGAACCGCAGGATGGGGCGGGAGAGCTCCCGGTAGGGGGAGTAGACGATGTCGAGCGCCTCGCGGACCTCGTAGCGGGCCCACTGCTTCTGGATGGCCTCCTGCTCGTCCTCGTCGGAGACGACGGTCACCGCCACCAGATGGTTGGGGGCGAGTGAGCGGGCGTAGGCGAGGGCCTCCAGAGAGCCCCGGTGCACGCCGCCGACGAGCACCACCACCGTGTGATTGAGCCGGGGCGGCCGCCAGTCGGGGGGGATGGCGAGGCGCTCGGCGACACGCGCGTAGTGCCGGTGGACGCTGTTGAAGAGGGTGATGATCACCGGGATGACGACCACCGGCACCCATGCCCCGCTGATGAACTTGGAGGACACGACGACGAGGAGCACCACTCCGGTGGTGGCCGACCCGATCCCATTGACCACCGCGGCGCGTTGCCATCCCGGCGCCCGCTCCTTGCGGTGATGCACGACCATGCCCAGTTGGGACAGCGTGAAGCTCAGGAAGACCCCCACCGCGTAGAGCGGGATGAGGGCGGTGGTCACACCCCCGAAGGCGGCGAGGAGAATGCCGGCGGCCACCGCCAGCGCCAGGATGCCGTTGGAGAAGACGAGCCGGTCCCCGCGATTGAAAAACTGGCGCGGCAGGTAGCCGTCCCGAGCGATGATCGAGCACACCGCCGGAAAGGCGTTGTAGGCGGTGTTGGCGGCGAGGATCAGGATCGTGGCGGTCGCCGCCTGGAGGACGATGTATAGCGCTCCCTCGCCAAAGACGGCATGGCCCAGCGTCGAGAGGACGGTTTCGTTCTCGTTGAGCGTGGGCTGCAGCTTCTGGGCCAGCAGGGAGATACCGAAGAAGAACACGCCGAGGACGGAGACCATCATGATGAGGGTCGTGGCCGCGTTCCTCGACTCCGGGCGCTTGAAGGCGGGGACGGCATTGCTGATCGCTTCGACGCCGGTGAGGGCCACGGCCCCCGACGAGAAGGCCTTCATGAGCACGAACAGCGAGACGCCGCCGACGGCGCCGCCGCCGACGAACTCCCCGAGGGCTTCCTCGTTCACGGGGAGGGCGCGCAGGTCGCCGGAGTAGTACTGATACAGACCCCAGAGGATCAGGGTGCCCAGAATCAGGATGTAGATGTAGGTGGGGACGGCGAAGATCTGGCCGGATTCCTTCACGCCTCGGAGGTTGGCCGCCGTGATCAGGGCGATCAGGGCGAGGCCCAACCCGACCCGGTGCTCGCGCAAGGAGGGAATGGCCGACGTGATGGCGGCCACGCCGGCGGAGATGGACACCGCGACGGTGAGGACGTAGTCCGTGAGCAGCGACGACGCCGCCACGAGAGCAGGGCGTGTCCCCAGATTTTCCCGGGAGACCACATACGAGCCGCCCCCACCGGGATAGGCGAAGATCGTCTGGCGGTAGCTGATCCCGACGATGGTGAGCAGCACGATGACGATCATCGAGATGGGGACGAGGTAGCCGAGCGCGGCCATGCCGGCCGCCGGCACGAGGATGTGGAGGATTTCCTCCGTGGCGTAGGCGGTCGACGAGATCGCGTCGGACGAGAAAACCGCCAGCGCGATCGTCTTGATCAACCGCTGGTGCTCCTGATCCGCGCTCGGGAGGGGCCGCCCGACGAAGATCCGCTTGAAGATCGAGAAGGTGTTGGCCATTAATCCTTGGGGCCGGGTCCTTTTTCAGTCCGGCGCACCGTAACCGGCTGACCACCAGGCCGGACGTGATACGGCACGGAGGTCACCACCACACCCTGCCGGAAGAGCAGACGGCCCTTGAGAAACAGGGCCGTCTGGTTGTGCAGCAGTTGCTCCCACCACTTGCGGACGACGAACTCGGGGATCAGCACGGTCACGATGTCGTTGTCCCACCGCCGGTCGATCTCATCGATGAACCGCAAGATCGGGCGGGACAGCTCCCGGTACGGGGAGAAGACGATGTCAAGGGGTACCTCGAGCCCGTGGCGACTCCACTGGGCCTGAATCTCCGCCTGCTCCTCGTCGTCGGACACCACCGTGACGGCCACGAGATGGTTTGGCGCCAGCGAGCGGGCATAGGCCAGCGCCTCCAACATGCCCCTATGGACTCCGCCCACCAGAACCACCACGGTGTGGTTGAGGCGGGGCGCGCGCCAGTCATCGGGAACCGCCAGCGATGCCCGCACCTGGTCGTAGTGCCGCTTCACCCCTTTGAAAAGGCTGACGATGATCGGGATCACCACCACCGGGACCCAGGCTCCGATCTTGAACTTCGAAACGACCACGACCGCCAACACAACCGCCGTGGCCACGGCTCCGACGGCGTTGATCACGAGCGAACGCTGCCAACCCTGTTCCCTCTCCTTGAGGTGGTGGCGGCACATTCCCGTCTGGGAGAGCGTGAAGCTCAGGAACACACCCACGGCGTACAGCGGGATCAGAGCGGTGACGTCGCCGCCGAAGGCCGCCAGCAGGGCCGCGGCGGCACCGGCCAGTACGAGGACTCCGTTCGAGAAGACGAGGCGGTCACCTCGGTTGAACAGCTGCCGGGGCAGGTAGCCGTCCTTGGCGATGATGGACGACAGGCGCGGGAAGTCCGCGTAGGCCGTGTTCGCGGCCAGGACGAGGATCGCCGCGGTCGAGATCTGCAGTACGTAGTACAAGAACGCGCCGTGCCCGAAGACGGCCGTTCCCAGGATGGACAGCACGGTCTCCCCGGGGGGTTCCTGGACCGTGGGCTGGAGTTCGTTGGCGAGGAGCGACACGCCAAAGAAGAATCCACCGAGGATCGTCGCCATCAGCATGAGGGTGGTGGCGGCATTCTTCGACTCCGGCCGGCGGAACGCAGGCACGCCATTGCTGATGGCTTCCACGCCCGTCAGCGCAACCGCGCCCGATGAGAACGCCCGCATGAGGACATAGAGGGAGACGGCCCCCAACGTCTGCCCTTGCTGGGTCATCTCCTCCAGCGCGCGCTCGTCAGGGGGGATCGGTCCGAGGCCGCCGAAGTACACGCGCCACAGTCCGTAACCGACGAGGGCCCCCAGCGAGATGACGTAGAGGTAGGTGGGGACGGCGAAGATCCGTCCTGCCTCCTTCACCCCTCGCAGGTTCGCCACGGTGATGAGGCCGATCAGGCCGACACCCATGGGGACGCGGTAGTCGGCCAGCCCGTCGGAGGCGGAGATGATGGCCGCCACCCCGGCCGAGACCGACACGGCCACGGTGAGGATGTAGTCGGTGAGGAGCGAGGCGCCGGCCACCAGCGCCGGCATCTCACCCAGGTTCTCCCGGGAGACGACATAGGAGCCGCCCCCGCTCGGGTAGGCGAAGATCGTCTGGCGGTAGCTGAAGGACACGATGGCCAGAAGGACAATGACCACAAAGGAGATCGGGACCAGGTAGCCGAGTGCGGCCAACCCCGCCAGGGGAACGAGAACGTGGAGGATCTCCTCCGTCGCGTAGGCCGTCGACGAGATGGCGTCGGAGGAGAAGACGGCCAGGGCAGTCGTCTTGTTGAGCCGCTGGTGTTCCTGCTCCGCGCTGGCGAGAGGGCGGCCGACCAACAGCCGCTTGAGCAAGGAAAGCATCCGGCCACCACCCTGACTGGTCCACCACGATCGGCGCGACACAATGCCACCTACGCGTCAACGACGTTGGGTCCGACCGCGTTACGATCACCCGACGGTTCGGACCGGAGACGACGGAGGCCACCGTGCATGTAGTCGTCGTGGGGTGCGGCCGAGTGGGAAGTGAACTGGCCGGCAGCCTGGAGAAGGACGGCCACACGGTGGCCGTCGTGGACAAGAACGCCAGCGCCTTCCGCCGGTTGCCACCCGGTTTCGGGGGTCGCAGCATCTTGGGATTCGGGTTCGACCGGGACCACCTCATCGAGGCCGGCATCGAAGAAGCCGGCGCTCTGGCCGCCGTCACCAACGGTGACAACTCGAACATCCTCACCGCCCGGATCGCCCGGGAGAACTTCGGGATTGAACGGGTGGTGGCCAGGATCTACGACCCTCGGCGGGCCGTGATCTACCAGCGCCTCGGGATCCCGACCGTGGCCACGGTGAGCTGGGCGACCGACCAGGTCCTGCGACGCTTGTTCCCCGGCGAACATCGGGCCGACTGGGTGGATCCCAGCGGGAAGGTCTGCGTCGTCGAGCGAGAGTTGCCCACGGCCTGGGCGGGCAAGAAGCTCGGTGGTTTGAACGAGCCCGGGAAGTTTTGGCTCACCGCCGTCAATCGGCTCGGAGCCGCCCGCATCGCCACCGGCGACCTCGTCGGCCAGGAGGGCGACGTCGTGACGTTCATGGCTGCCTCCGAAGCTCTCGACACCCTGCGCGAACGCCTCGACTCGTGAAAGTCGCCGTCGCCGGAGCGGGCAACGTCGGACAGTTCATCGCCAACGACCTCGCTGACGCGGGCCACGAGGTGCTCCTGCTCGAACAGAATCCATCCGTTGTGAGCCGGTCCTCACCCGCGCTGACGGCAACCCGGGAGAACGGCGGCACCGTCGAATGGCGCACGGCCGACGCCTGCGAGGTCAACTCGCTGCGGGAAGCGGAGCTGGACAAGGTCGACGTGGTGGTGGCCGCCACCGGTGACGACGAGGACAACCTCGTCATCTCCTTGCTGGCCAAGACGGAGTTCGCCGTGCCTCGCGTGGTGGCCCGGGTGAACCATCCCAAGAACGAGTGGCTCTTCAACGAGACGTGGGGCGTCGACGTGGCCGTGTCCACCCCCCACCTCATCCTGGCCCTCACCGAGGAAGCGGTCTCAGTGGGGAGCCTGGTGCGCCTCTTCCAGTTCGAGCGCGGCCAGGCCCGGCTGGTGGAGGTCACGCTGGCCGAGGACTCGCCCGTCCTGGCCAAGGCCATCGCCGACCTCGACGTCCCCCGGGATGCCACCTTCGTGGCCGTCATCCGGGAGAATCACGTCGTCGTCCCCCGAGGCGACACCGTCTTCGAGGCCGGCGACGAGGTCCTCGCCCTCGTCACGCCGGATTCGGAGGACGAGGTTCGCGGCCTCCTGACGGGCAGATGAACGCTACCGGCCGGTAGGATTGACGGCGTGGGCGTAAAGAAACTGGTCGAGCGTCTGACGAAGCCGGTCGAGGATCTCGACCGGGAGAAACTCGTCGAGTTCTGCGACAAGCTCGCCGACGTGACCTGCTGTGACGGGATCGCCCCCCGGACACGGGCTCGGGTCGCCGGGGAGGTCCAGTCCGTCCGAGTCGTGCCCCGGGCCGGGGCTCCGTCGCTCGAGGTGACCGTGAGCGACGGTCGTGGCCAGGTCGTCGGCGTCTTCTTCGGGCGCCGGAAGCTGGGCGGGCTCAATCCCGGCCGCCGCCTCGTCCTCGAGGGCATGGTCGCCCCGGAGGGCCGGCGCAACTTCATCTACAACCCGGTCTACGAGCTCCTGCCCTAGGACCGGTCACACACGGCGGCTACTCGGTCTCGATCGGGGGCTCGGTCCGAGGCCGGCGGCTCAGGTAGAAGAAGTGCATGGCGAAGACGAACAGCAGCAGACCGGCGGCCAAGGGAACCACCAGCGCCCGCCGGTCGTCGCTCACGATCGCCTCGGGGATGGCCACCAGCACGCGGCCGATACCGCCGGCGTCATCGCCGCCACCGGTCGCCGGAGCGTCCTGCTTCGGGTAGGGCAGCGTCTCGGAGAACGGGCCGTCGGGTTCGGGCACTTCCTTGGGCGCCGGGACGGGCGGCGGACCGGCCACCTTGCCGCCGAAGGTCTGCTGGCTGGTGACGCTCCCGGGGGCACCGGACTGGATCCGGGTCACCAGGGCACCCGGGGGGCCCGAGGGCGGGCCAGCCGCCGACGAGCCAGCCGCCGGC
>CAZCVW010000187.1:0-6704 GCA_964502185.1 uncultured Burkholderiales bacterium | reverse complement strand
GGAGCCGGCTGCGGGGCCGGGGAACTCGCCTCCGGGGAACCCGGCGTCGGCGGAGCCGCCTCGGGGGGAGCGGCCGCCGGTGGAGCCGCCTCCGGCGCCGGCTGCGCGTTCCTTACGGAAGCGAGCGAGAACGGCGTGCCGGTGAAGTACTCGTCGGACGAGAAGCCCTCGGTCCATCCGATCCGGCCGTCGGAGGCTTGGTTGAGGAAGTCCCACGGGCAGCTGTCGTGAAAGCTGTGGTAGTAGGCGAAGCCCACCATCCAGCGCCGGGCCAGCGGGTCCTCCTTCATCCAGCGGGCGGCGTCCCGGAACCAGGCGTTGCGCCGCCCGCCGCTCGGCGGGGACCCGAACTCGCCGGGGATGATCGGCTTGCCGTGGGCGGCGGCGAGGGAGACCAGGGGCTTCCAGTTGTCGGCGAACGACTCCCAGCCGTCGTTGCGGCAGCCAGCCCAGTTGTAGCGGTCGTGGGCGAGGAGGTCGACGACGTCGTCACCGGGGTAGAGGCGATCGCCCGACCCCGCGGGATCGCCGGCCAGGGCCTGGCTGCCCGTGGCGATGTAGGCCAGCTGCACCTTGCCGCCGGCGCTCACGTGGACGCCCTCCTCCACGAAGATCCGGCGGATCCGCTGCCACGCCGCCCGGAACTCCCGGGCGGTGCCGTACCGGCCGCCTCGCTTCACGTCGGAGGCGTCGTCGTGGGGCTCGTGATGGAAGGTGAACACCACCTCTCGCTGGTAGCTCCCGTAGCGGCGGGCGAGGGAGCGGATCATGTGATCCTCGCGTCCCGAAGCCACCGCAGCCCAGCCGCCGCGGGCCGGGTCGGGCGCCTTGTGGGAGGAGATGACCAGGCGCCCGTCCGCCACCATCTCGTCGACCTTGCGGCTCGGCAGTCGCCACTGGTTGTAGAGGCGCACGATGGCGAAGCGCTTGCCGAGCTGGCGCTCGTTTTCGCGCAGCGCGTCGAGGTCGTCGCCTTTCTCGTGCCAGCCGATCATGACGCCGCCGGTGGCGGGGCGGGCGGCGGGGGCCGGTGCTGCCTGTTCGACACGGGGGGTCTCGGAAGCGGTCTGAGCGGACGCCATTTGTGGGATGAAGGAGGCCAACAGGGACGCAATGATGATTACCTTGTTTGCTCGCATACCCGGATAGATCGGGTGTCTGCGGCGACGAATTGATCAACACATACCCAAGTCCCGCCCTGATTCGTGCGGCTCGGTTATTGTTCGGGTCCAACAGGGAGGGGTGGCGCAAGCAGGCCCCGGATCGGGTGGACTCGGCGCTGCCGGTGTGGGTCAAGACGCCCGGAATCAGAGCGCCAACGCTGTGCAGCAACGCGAAAGAGTCGTGGCAGCACCGCGAAGGTGCCGCCACGACTCGATGCAGCATGAGGGGGAAACAAGCCTGAAGGGCCGCCTACGCATTACATGCGCGTAGTTCCAGTCGGAAAGCCTTGCGCCACACGGCAAGTCGTCTCCGTGATCGCGCCCGTTGTTTCGAGACTGACCCTGAAATGAATTCGTGCTCCCTGATCTATGGTGGTGCGTCGCGGATGGGGATTCCCGCAGCCACCCGGCTTGCCGCGGGGCGTCCGTACGCCGCGGCCGGCTGCTGCCCCGGTGTGCCCCGGGCGAGGAGCGTGGTCGGGGCCGAGCAGTTCGACCACCTCACCAGCGGACGCGGGCGAGGCCGGCCGCCCCGGGGCCGGGAGGCGGGCTGCCGGTCGGCATCGATCTCTCCGCCCCGGGCGGCGGCGAAGCGTGCCTCGGAGCCGGCGGTATCCAGCGTCAGCTTCTCGCAAGTGGTCACGCTGCCGGCGACACCGACGGTCGCCTCGGGCGTCGCGCGCTCGGAGCCGGGGGGGAGCGCCCGGCCGCCGACGGTGAGGGCCAGCACCAGGGCCGTGAGTTGCAGCAGATTCTTCACAGTTGGTGTGTCGGCCCCCCAGCGCGGGCAATCGATCAACGAGCCCCCAACGGCGGCGAAACGTCTCCCGGGTCCCTCGGCCCGGCCGGAGGGCCAGCCGGTTGACACCGTCGGCACGCGGCGGGTAAGGAGACACCCGCGTGCCGGGCGGCGCGCTCACGTCACGACCAGGGAGCGGAATGGAGAACGACCCGGAAGCGGCGGGAGGAGGAGCGGCCGAGGCGGTCACGGCGTCGCTCCCGCTGGCTCCCATCCTCGTCGCCGACGACGAGGAAGACGTCTTGGGGCTGTTCCCCCGATTCCTCCAGAAGCTCCGCCTCGCCAACCCCCTGGAGCTGGCACGCGACGGGGAGGAGGTGCTCGCCTACCTGACCAGGGTGCAGCGGGGCGAGGCCCCCCGCCCGGTGCTCGTCGTCCTCGACCTCCACATGCCGAGGAAGACGGGCCTCGACGTCCTCCGGGCGATGCGCGAGCGCACCGAGCTTCGGGATTTGCCCGTAGTCATGCTCACCGGCTCGGCGGCGATGGACGAGGTGCAGGAGTGTCACACCCTCGGGGTGGAGTCGTACCTCGTCAAACCGGTCGGCTTCGCCGCCCTGAGCGACGTGCTCCGGGGCCTCGACAGTCCGTGGGCGTTCCTGGCGGGCGACGGGTGAGCAGTGGGAGAGGCCGCCGACGGCCCTGCGGGGCGAAGGAGAGTCTGTGACCCTCGCGCTGGTTATCGTCGCGCTCGCCTTGGCCGTCCTGGCTGCGGAACGTCAACGCCGAGTGACGTCGCTTCGCCGGGAGCTGGAGCGGCGTCCGGCGCTCGACTCCGTGACCGGCCTGCCGGCGAGAGCCCAGTTCCTCGCCGGCCTCGCCACGCGGCTGGCGAGTGGAGCGCGAATCGTGGTCCTCGCCGAAGTGCGGGGCCTGCGCGACGTGAACGGCGCGCTGGGACACAGCGCTGGGGACCGGCTGCTGGCGGCGACGGCGCAGCGGCTGTGGCGGGCGGCCGGCGGGGACGGCTCCGTGGGGCGACTGGGGAACGGGGAGTTCGGTCTGGTCCTGCCCGCCGGACCCGAGCCCGGGGCGCTAGGTCGTGCTCTCATCGACGCCCTCACGGAACCGGTGGCCGTGGGTGACCGCACGGTGCGTCCCGCCGTGCGCGTCGGCCTCTACCCCGCCACCGTGGGAGAGGCCGCCGAAGCGGTGCTCTCCCGGGCTGAGCTGGCCCTCGTCGCCGCTCGAGCCGCGTCGGCCGGTTGGGAGGTGTACGAGGAGCGCCGCCACGCCGCCCTGCGGGCCCGCCGGCAGCTCGCCGTCGACCTTTCCGGAGCGGCGGCGCGAGGGGAGCTCGTACTGCACTACCAGCCTGTCGTCGATCTGAGGGACAACCGGCTGGTGGGAGCCGAGGCGCTCCTGCGCTGGCGGCGGAGCGGGGAGCTGCTCATGCCCGGCGCCTTCATCCGCGAGGCGGAGGAGTCGGGCGCCATCACCGAGATGGGTATGTGGGTGCTGGGCGACGCATGCCGGGAAGTGGCCCGCTGGAACGAGCGTTACCGGCGCGACGAGCCGCTGGAGGTCGGCGTGAACGTTTCGGTGCGCCAGCTCGACAATCCCCGGCTGGCCGGGGAGCTGGCCGAGGTCATCGCCCGGGCCGGGATCGATCCCCGCGTGGTGAACCTGGAAATCACCGAGTCCTCGATCATGGACAACGTCGAAGAGATGATCCGGCGCTTGGAGGAGCTGAAAGCGGTCGGTGTCACGCTGTCCATGGACGACTTCGGCACCGGCTACTCCTCTCTCAGCTCGCTGCGTCGGCTTCCCGTCGACATCCTGAAGATCGACCGCTCGTTCGTGAGCGGAATCGCCAGCCAGGACGAGGAATGGGCTGTCGCCGTGGCCATCGTGCGCCTCGCCACCAGCCTCGGGAAGCGCACGTTGGCCGAGGGGATCGAGTCCCCGGCTCAGCTGGCGCACCTGCGGGCCTTGCACTGCGAGCTGGGCCAGGGGTACCTCTTCAGCGTCCCTCTCGCCGCCGACGAGTTCGAGGAGCTGCTGGCGAGCGGCCGGCCCCTTCAGGGTTCGAACCGGTAGCCGACGCCCCGGACCGCCCGGATCCACCGAGGATGCTCCGGGTCGGCTTCGATCTTGCGCCGCAGGCGCCGGACGTGTTCCGTCACCGTCGCCGGGTCCTGCCAGTCTTTCGACGAGCCCCAGACCTGCTCGAGGAGCTCCGCTCGGGAGAACACCCGCCGGGGCTCCGAAGCCAGCTTCGCCAGCAGGTCGAACTCCCGAGCGGTGGTTTCCACCGTGGCGCCGTCGAGGATCACCTCGCGCTCGGCGGGGTGGACCTCCAGGGATCCGAAGATCAGTGCAGCGGAGGACGGCGCGGCCTCGGCGGACCGGCGGGAGCGACGGAGGACGGCGCGGACCCGGGCGGGAAGTTCCCGCACCAGGAACGGCTTCACGACGTAGTCATCGGCCCCCAGCTCCAACGCCAGCACCCGCTCGCTCTCCTCGCCCCGACCGCTCAGCACGATCACCGGGACGTCACGCTGGCGCCGCAGCCCGGTCAGGACCTCGAACCCGCTCATCCCCGGCATGACGAGATCGAGGAGCACGAGGTCGAAGGACTCCGACGCGACGGCCGCCAACGCCGACTCCCCGTCCTGCGCTTCGACAACGGCAAACCCGGCTCGTTCCAGCGCCCGCCGCGCCGCCTGCCGGGCTTCCGTGACGTCATCCACGACGAGGACGCGCGCTTCGGGCCCCTCCCCGCTTCCGCCCGCCCCCACGCCCGGTCCCCCGGCACCTCCCGGCCCGCCGGACGGCAAGTTCCTCTCCACGCCATGACCTCCGGGTTACGTGCCGCCAGGCGGGCCCACGTCCCGCCGCCCCAGGATGGCGTCCACCGCGTCCTCGCGATCTCGTCATCGGCTCGAAGCTCCCAGGGGGGTGAGGCGGAGCGTGGGCCATATCCCGTCCTCGTGATGGCTTCGATCCCCCCGCGGTCATCTGCTGTGGCCGAGAACCTACCGCCCGGCGACTTCGCCGGCAACCACCAAAACGCAATTCACCACTTACAGTCCGCCGTCGCCCGTCGAGTGCTCCGGGGTGTGATCGAGGACCCGTCGAACCGCCCGCAACAGAGCCTCCCCGCCGAAGGGCTTGGCCAGGACCTCGACATCTCCGTCGGCGCCGCGCCGGCGGGTGACGAGCTCCTCGGAGTAGCCGCTCATGTACAGCACGGGGAGACCGGGGCGCCGGGCACGGAGGCGCTCGGCCAGTTCCGGCCCCGACACGCCGGGCATGACGACGTCGCTCAGGAGCAGATCGACGCCACCGGGGTCCTGCTCGAACAGGGCGGCGGCTTCCTCACCGCCGGCCGCGGTCAACACCGTGTATCCGGCCCCGGACAGGATGCGACGGGCCACCTCCCGGACCGGTTCCTCGTCCTCGACGACGAGTACCGTTTCCCCCCGGCCGGAGAGCTCGGTCGAGTCTTCGCCGGAGGGCGCGGGCGAAGCCGCCCCGGCCGCCGGCAGGTCGACGGAGACCGTCGTCCCCTCTTCCGGTGACGTCTCGAGTCGCATCCTGCCGCCCGCCGCGGTGACGATTCCGAACACGGTCGCCAGCCCCAGGCCGGTACCCTCGCCCTTCGGTTTCGTCGTGAAGAACGGCTCGAAGGCCCGTTCGGCGACCTCCGGCGTCATCCCCCGTCCCGTGTCCCGCACGGTGAGCCTCACGTACGGGCCGGGGCGGAGACCATCGTGGGCGGCCTCGTCGGGGGAGAGCTCCACGGTCTCGGTGGTGGCGGTCAGGAGGCCTCCGTCCGGCATGGCGTCACGGGCGTTGACGGCCAGGTTCATGAGGACCTGCTCCAGCCGCCCGGGGTCGGCCCATACGCACGGAAGACCGGCCGTCAGGGACAGCTGCAGCTCCACGTCCTCGCCGAGGGTGCGGGTCAGGAGCGGCTCGACGGCCCGCACCGCGGTGGTCAGGTCGAGCATGCCCGGGCGCCCGCTGTCGCGCTGGCCGAAGATCAGCAGCTGGCGGGTGAGGTCCGCGGCCGCCTGCGCCGCCCTGGTGATGGCGGCGAGGTCGTCGCGGATACCGTCGCTGACGGGATCGGATCCTTCGGGCAGGGCGTCGGCCACGAAGTCGGCGTAGTTGAGGATCACCGCCAGACGGTTGTTGAAGTCGTGGGCGACACCGCCGGCGAGCCGACCCAGGCTCTCCAGGCGTTGCGCCTGCTCGAGCTGGGCCTCGAGCCGCTCCTGCTCCGCCCGGGCGTGAGCCCGTTCGCTCACGTCCCGGACCGCCGCCGACACCAGGGTCTCCTCTTCGATCTCGAGGGACGCCAGGCTCACCTCGGCCGGGAACGTCGAGCTGTCCTTACGCAGCGCGGTTATCTCGAGCGGTCCGCCGGCTCCCGACAGGCGGTCGCAGATCTCCCGCCGCACCGGACCCCGGACGAGATCGGCATCGCTGGTCAACACCGCCACCGGCTGGCCGATGAGCTCCTCACGGCGGTACCCGAACATCGCCTCCGCCCGCCGGTTCACCAGCCGGATGACGAGGTCGCCGTCGATGCCGACGACGCCGTCGGGGGCGCTCTCGAGGAGCGCCCGGAATCGGGTCTCGCTGCGCTCGCGTTCCTTCACCGCCCGTACCAGGTCGGCGGTCCGCGCCTCGAGGGCGGCGGCCATCTCGTCGAACGCCCGGCCCACCTCGGCCAGCTCACCGGGCCCGTAGTCGGGGCCGACGCGGGCCCCGAGATCCCCGGCGGCCAGCCG
>CAZCVW010000186.1:0-6720 GCA_964502185.1 uncultured Burkholderiales bacterium | reverse complement strand
GACGTCGCCGTCGACGGGATGCCCGGTGAGGCCCACACCGTCGCCCTGGTCAGCGCGGCGGCCGCCGGGGCCGGGCTGGTGGTGACCGAGGCGGTCGCCCCCTCCCCGGAGGGACGGACCACCTCCGGTTCGGCCGGCCTGTGGACCGACGCCCAGGGCGAGCGCTGGGCAGGCATCGTCGCCGCCGGGCACGACGAGGGCGGCCGCTTCGCCCTGCGCCTCACCCACGCCGGCCGCCGGGGGGCGACACTACCCCGCCACCGGGGTGTCGACCGGCCGCTCCCGCCGGACCGGGGCTGGGGCCTCCTCGCCGCCTCCGCGCTGCCTTTTGCGCCCTGGAGCCGCACCCCGTGGGCCATCGACCGCGGGGCCATGGAAGCCGTTACCCGGGCCTACGCCTCCGCCGCCGCCCGGGCTGCCGAGGCGGGCTTCGACGCGCTGGTGCTCGACATGAGCGACGGGTACCTGCTGGCCTCCTTCCTCTCCCCCCTGGCCAACCGCCGCACCGACGCCTACGGCGGCGACTTGGACGGCCGGTCGCGGTACCCGTTCGAGGTCTTCGAGGCGGTGGCCCGAGCGTGGCCCGGCGATCGGCCGCTCGGGGTGCGCCTGCTGGCCGACGACCGCGTCCCCGGCGGTCTCTCCCCGGAGGACGGGGTCGCACTCGCCCGCCGCTTGGGTGAGCGGTGGTGTGCCTTCGTCGACGTGGCCGCCGGCCACACCGTCGGTTCCGAGTCCGGGGCGCCCGACTTCCGGCGGGCCTACAACGTCCCGCTGGCCGACCGGATACGGAACGAGGCGGGCGTGGCGGTCATGGTGGGAGGCCACATCACCCGCTTGGACCAGGTGAACACCATCCTGGCCGCCGGGCGCGCCGACGTGTGCGTGCTCGACCCGCAAGCGCTGGCCCCGGCGGTTCCCGTCGCCGGAGCCTGAGAGGAGCTCATGTGAATGCGCAGCGTCATGAGGCCGGGAGTTCCCTGTCCAGACCCCTCGCCGTCGTGACCGGCGGCAGCGGCGGGATCGGGCGGGCGGTCGCCGCCCGGCTCCTGGCCTCGGGACATCAGGTCATGCTCACCGGCCGCAAGCCCGAGGCGCTGGCCGAGGCGGCCGCCGCCCTGAGCGGGGCTGTCTCTACCCTGCCGGGGGCTGTCTCTACCCTGCCGGGGGCTGTCTCTACCCTGCCGGGGGCTGTCTCTACCCTGCCGGGGGCTGGCATCCTCACGGCCGCCTTCGACGTGGCCGACGAAGCCGCCGTAGCCGAGCACCTCGGCGGCCTCGACGTCGATGTGCTCGTCAACAACGCCGGCTACGCCAACTCGGCGCCGCTGCACAAGATGGCCCTGGCCGACTGGCAGGAGATGCTGTCGGTCCACGCCACCGGGGCCTTCCTCTGCACCCGGGCCGTGCTCGGCGGGATGCGCACGCGCAACCGGGGCCGGATCGTGACGGTCTCGTCGGTCGCCGGTGTGGCCGGGGCCCGGTACATCGCGGGCTACGTGGCCGCCAAGCACGCCTCGATCGGGCTGATGCGGGCGACCGCCGCCGAGGTGGCCGGCACCGGCGTGACCGCCAACGCCGTCTGCCCGGCCTACGTGGACACGCCGATGACCGACCACTCCGTGGCCAACATCTCCGGGTTGACCGGCCAGAGCGAGGAGTCGGCCCGGGAGGGGCTGGCCAAGCTCACGTCGCTCGGCCGCCTGGTCACGCCCGACGAGGTCGCCGCCGCCGTGGCCTATCTGGCCTCCCCCGAGGCCGGCGCCGTCAACGGCCAAACCCTCGTGATCGACGGAGGAGGGATGTTCTAGTGAGCAGCCACCAGTTCATCAACCCGCCGACGCTCGGCCCGCCCACCGGCTTCTCCCACGTCGCCGTCCCCGCCGCCGGCCGCCTCGTCTTCCTGGCCGGCCAGACGGCGATGCAGGCGGACGGGACGCTGGCCGGCTCCACTCTCGTCGACCAGTTCGCCGCCGCCGCGGCCAACGTGGTGACGGCCCTGCAGGCGGCCGGGGCGGCGCCCACCGACCTCGTGTCACTGCAGATCTTCATGACCGACGTCGACGCCTATACGAGCGCCCTGCAGCCGATCGGCCGAGCGTGGCGCGACGCCTTCGGCCCCCACTACCCCCCGATGGCCCTGTTCGGCGTCACCCGGTTGTTCGACCCGGCGGCCCTGGTGGAGCTGGTCGGCGTCGCGGTGGTAGCCGGCGGCTGAGTTGGCCGGGCGAATCGGCGGACGAACGTTCCGCTCTTTCCGGTGCAGATGGCCAGGAACATCGTCCTCCTCGGCCTCGGCTGCTCCTGACCGACCGGTCCGAAGACCGAAGGGTCCACCCACCGGTGCCCTCCTCCAATTAGCGTGGTCGGGCAGTACCGGTACCGGTACCAGTTCCCGATGCAGCGGAGGTGTCTGTGAACAAGAGCGAGCTCGTCAACGCCATTGCGAAGCGCACCGGCCAACCGGCCACCGCGGTGGGCGAGATGCTCTCCGCATTCGAGGGCGTCGTCACCGACGCGGTGGCCTCCGGCGACAAGGTGCAGCTGGCTGGCTTCCTCACCTTTGACAAAACTGAGCGCGCCGCCCGCACCGGGCGCAACCCGGCCACCGGCGAGGCCATTCAGATCCCGG
Source organism: uncultured Burkholderiales bacterium (assembly GCA_964502185.1). Classification (GTDB taxonomy): domain Bacteria; phylum Actinomycetota; class Acidimicrobiia; order IMCC26256; family BP-133; genus CAZCVW01. The sequence continues at coordinate 4,088 of CAZCVW010000186.1, read as the reverse complement.
CGGCGAAGGTGCCGCGGGTGAAGGTGGGCAAGACCCTCAAGGACGCCGTGAACGCTTAGGCCCTAGCTGGGGACCGCCGCCGCGAGGCGGCGGTCCAGCTCGGACAGCGCGGCCTCGTCGTGGTAGACGCTGAAGCCGATGCGGAGCCGGTCACCCCGGACGTCGGTGACGACCCCGGCGGCTGCGAGCCGCTGGTGGATGCCGCCTGCGTCGGGCAGCTGGTAGGTGAGGAAGTGGCCCCGATCGGGCACCTCATCGGCCGCCGGGACGAGGGCGTGGCGCCCGAGACCGGGGTGCTCGCCGGCCAGGAAGGTGCGTTGCAGCGAGGCCACATGGGTGTGGATGCGCTCGACGCTCATGCCGAGCCCGTCCAGCCAGCGCTGCACCGCGTTCAACCGGTAGAGGCCGGTCGGGTCGAACGTGCCGCCGAGAAAGCGCGCCCCGTCGGCCGGGTAGGGCACGAGACCTGACCGGGACGCGGCGGTGAGGTCGCCGAAGGTGGCGAACCAGCCGGTGTCGGGCGGGCGGGCGGCGTAGCCGGGCGGGCAGTGCATGAAGCCCGCCCCTTCGCCGGCCATGGCGTACTTGTAACCGCCCGCCGTGTAGAAGGCCCGTCCGGCGATGGCGGACAGATCGGTGGGGACGGCCATGAAGCTGTGGTACCCGTCGACGACGACCGCCGTTTGCGAATCGGGTACGGCGGCCACCAGCGCGGCCAGGTCGGGGACCACGTAGCCGGAGTTGAACAGGACGTGGGAGAAGTAGACGAGGTCGTGCCCGCCGCGGGCCGCCGCCTCGGCGAAGCGGTCGGGGAAGGTCCCGAACGGTTCGGCGGCGATGCGCTCGATCGTGGCCCGCCCGTCCTCCGCCAGACGTTGCGCCTGGCGGGCGAAGCTGTGGAACTCCGCGTCGGTGGTGAGGATCCGCAGAGGTTGGGGCAGCGCGGAGAGAAGCCGGATGACGAGGGCGTGCGTGTTGCCGGCGAAGGCGATGGAGGTCGGGTCGGGAAGCTTGAGCCGGCCGGCGATGTGGCCCTGCGCTTCGGGGATCACCTCGCCGAACACCTTGTCCCACTTGGCATCCATGAGCCGGGCGGCGTCGAGCCAGGCCTCCTGCTGAGCCTCGAAGGTCACGTCCGGCCAGGGATGGTGGCTGTGGGCGGCCACGTGCAGGCGGCCGGGGACGGCGGACAGGAACCGAGAGAAGTGTTCCGAGAAGTGCTCCTGCATCAGCGTTCCCCGTCGCCGAACCGGAAGCCCATCTGCTCGACCACCTCGGCGGGCAGGGCGGGCAGTGCGGAGCGGGGGATGAAGAAGGTGGGCAGGTCGAAGAGGTCGGTGAAGACCCGGTGGCGGCGGGCGGCGGCCGCCAGGTAGTCGTGGCCGGCCGTGCCGCCGGTGCCGATCCGGCCGCCGATCATGCGGTGGACCATGAGGGCGTGGCGGTGGCGCCAGGTGGTGAACCCCTCGTCGATGTCGACCAGCGCGGTGAGGAACCGGAACGGCAGCTGGAAGATGGGCTCGTGCCGGTAGAGGTTGATGAGGAGCGCGGCCAGGAACGCCCGGTGCGAGAAGCGCCGTTTGCCCTCGGCCATCAGCTCGTTCCAGCGGTCGGGGTCGAAGGCGGCTTCGAAGGCGGCCACCGTCTGGTCGAAGGAGGCGAGCTGCTCGTCCCGGCCGGGCCCGTCGAGGGTGGGGTGGTGCTCGATCACCGACCGGTCCCGGGCCAGCATCTCGGAGACGGCGTGGCGGTAGGCCGTCCAGAAGTCGAACCCCGGCCAGGACAGGAAGGGCGTGCGCTCCAGCCAGCGCCCCACGTGGTCGTGGAGGGAAGGTTCGGCCTCGGAGGCGCGGATGACGGTGGCGTGGTCGGCCGACAGCACGCTGGTGTAGGCGGCTCCCTTGATCTTGAGGCGGGAACCGGCGTGCAGGCCGAGCTTGTTCTCGATGAGCCGGAACTGCACCGACTGGAAGCCCGAGGCCGGGATGAGCGAGTCGCGGAACTCCAGGAAGTCGAGCGGCGTCATGGTCTCGAGCACGTCGATCTGGTCGACGAGGAGCCGCTGGATGACGGTGATCCGCCGTAGCCGGTCGACGACCTGGCCCATGTCCTTCTCGGCCACCACCTCCTGGCCCATCACGGCGAGGACCGCGTCGAGCTCGAAGAGGATCTGCTTGAACCACAGCTCGAAGGCCTGGTGGGTGACGATGAACAGCAGCTCGTCGTGGGCCGGCGGGTCGTTGATCGGCGCCTGACTGGTCAGCAGCCGCTCGAGCTGGAGGTAGTCGGGGTAGTAGAGGGGTTTCTCGGCGGGGGCCACTGCTCGCACCTCCTTCGAGTTCGAGCCGCAGAAGAGCACAGAACTTCGGCCCGGCCGAACTCGGCGCTCGGGCCACGGTACCGCCGTAAAGTTCATGCGGTGGACCGCTTGAACATCGCCGCCCGCTTCCTGGCCGACCGGGTCGCCGAAGGGCGGGGCGACCGGGTCGCGCTGCGCACCGACGACGGGGAGCTGACCTACAGCGACGTCGACCGGCGGGCCAACCGCTATGGATCGGCGCTTCTCGCCCTCGATGTGCGGCCGGAGGAGCGGGTGCTGCTCGTCCTGCCCGATGGGGCGGACTACGCCGCCGCCCTGTTCGGCATCCTCAAGATCGGGGCGGTGGCGGTGATGGTCAACCCTGGCCTGCCGCCCGACGGCCTGGCGGCCATGGCCGAGCTCGCCCGGGCCCGGGTGGCGGTGGTGTCGCCGGACGGGCCCGCTCCGCCTGTCCCCTATCGCCTGGTCGCCGGTCTGGCCGGCCCAGTGAACGACCCAGCGGACGAGCTGGATGTGGTCGGCACCCACCCCGACGATCCCGCCATCTGGCTCTTCTCGGGCGGGACCACCGGGCGGCCGAAGGCCGTGGTGCAGACCCACGCTTCCTTTGCCAACACCACCGCTCTCTACGCCCACGCGGCGATGGGCTGGCGGGAGGACGACGTGACCATGTCGGTCCCGAAGCTGTTCTTCGGGTACGCCACCGGCTCCAACCTGTTCTTCCCGTTCTCGGTGGGCGGCAGTTCCGTCCTGTTCCCCGAGCCCGCAGGAGTCGAGGTGGTGTTCGATCGCATCGCCCGGCACCGTCCGACGATCCTGGTGAACACGCCGAAGATGGTGGCCGACATGGTCGACCACGCTGACTCTCGACCACCTGGCGCCGCCGCTCAGGACCTCTCGTGCCTGCGCTTCGCCACCTCGGCCGGCGAGGCCCTGCCGCCGTCGCTCTACGAACGCTGGAAGGCCACCTTCGGAGTGGAGCTGTACGACGGGCTCGGAACCGCCGAGATGTGGCACATCTTCGTCTCCAACCAGCCCGGGGCGGTGCGCCCCGGAAGCCTGGGGCGGGCCGTGGCCGGCTTCGACGTGCGGGTGCGGGACGCCGACGGGCGCGACCTGCCCGACGGGGAGGTGGGCCGGCTGTGGGTCCGGGGTGGTTCCCGGGCCCTCTGCTACTGGCAGAACTCGGTCGCCTCGGCGGATGCGTTCCGGGGCGAGTGGTACGCGGCCGGCGACCTCGTCCGGCGGGACGAGGACGGCTTCTTCTGGTACGTCGGCCGCTCTGACGACGCCCTCAAGGTCAGCGGACGGTGGCTGCTCCCGGCCGAGGTGGAGGACTGCCTGACGTCGCATCCCGCCGTGGCCGAGGCGGCCGTGGTCGGCGTGCCCGACCCCGCCTCCGGGCTGACCAAGCCGGTGGCCTTCGTGGTGGCCCCGGGCGACTGGTTGGGCACACCCGGTGACCTCCCGGCCGAGTTGCAGCGCCACTGCCTGGAGCGCCTCGACGCCTACAAGCACCCCCGCCGCGTCGTGGTGCTCGGCGACATGCCCCGCACCCACCTCGGCAAGACCGACCGGGGCGCCCTGCGCCGGATGGCTGTGTCTCTGGCGGCTTCGCCGCCCAATGGCTAACGGAGGCAGCGGGCCTGGCCCCCGCCCGCCGCGGCCAGGGCGTGGGCGAAGGCGACCTCGGCCCGGTCGTCGGGATAGACGACCGACAGGGTGACGCCGGCCCGGCGGCAGCGGGCGGCGGCCAGCAGGGCGCCCC
>CAZCVW010000185.1:0-6759 GCA_964502185.1 uncultured Burkholderiales bacterium | reverse complement strand
GCCGCGCCCGCCTCGCCGCCGGCGGCGCGCCCGTCGTCGGCCGCTTCACGTGGGAGGCCACCGCCCGGGCCCACCTGGAGATCTACGACGAGCTGACGTAAGTTCTCCAATATGGACCCAGTCAGAGTTTCGATCGACGTCACCGCGGCCCCGGAGAACGTCTGGAACCTGGTGGCCGACCTGCCCCGCATGGGGGAGTGGAGTCCCGAATGCACCGGCGTCGTCTGGCGGGACGGGGCGCAGGGCGCGGCCGTCGGCACCCGCTTCACCGGCAAGAACCGCAACGGCATCCGGCGCTGGAGCACGCAGGGGAAGATCACGGCCGCCACCCCGGGCCGGGAACTGGCCTGGGACATCTCCGTCCTCGGCCTCCCCGGCGCCCGGTGGAGCTACTCGATCGAACCGCAGGGCGACGGCGGGTGCCGCGTCACCGAGACGTGGGAAGACCGGCGCGGCGCCCTGCTGGCCACGCTCGGGCGCGTGGCCACCGGCGTGGCCGACCGGCGGGCCTTCAACGAGGCCAGCATGCGGACGACCCTCGAGCGGTTGAAGACCGCCGCCGAGGGCTGAACACCCCGAGGTCGCCGCTCTAGAGCTTGAGTGGCTTGATCTCGGCCATCACGGCCGACGGGTCGTCTCGCCACAGCTCGGGCTGCACGTCGATGTAGAGCTCGATCTCGTTGCCATCGGGATCGAGGATGTAGAGGCTGTGGGTGACGCCGTGGTCGGCGGTGCCGACGATGGTCACGCCGGCCTCGGTGAGGTCGGCCCGAGCGGCCCGGAGTTCGTCGTCGGTCGTGCCGATCTTCAGGCCGAAGTGGTACAGGCCGAGGCGCCGTCCGGCCGGGATGGGCTGGGCGCCGCCTCCGACCTCGATGAGTAGCAGCTCGTGATGGGTCCGGGGCGACGAGAAGGCGGATGCGACCATCCGCTGACCCCCGGGTCGGCCCATGGCCCCGACCTCGGGCCAGCCGAGCACGGACCCGTAGAACTTCCGGGAGCGCTCCAGGTCGGAGACGTAGAGCACGATGTGGCCAAGCTCCTTCACTTGCATGAAAACGAGAATACCGGCGTTAGGGTTCGCACCATGAGAGGTCTCAGCGGAAAAGTTGCGTTCGTGACGGGAGCGGGGCGGGGCATGGGGCGAGCCATCGCCCAGCGGCTCGCCGAAGAGGGTGCCCTCGTCGCCGTCACCGACATCGACAAGGACAACGCGGCCACGACCGCGGCGGACATCGGGTCCGGGGCGATCGCCATCGGGGTCGACATCACCGACCCGGTGAGCGTGGCCGCCGGCGTCGAGGAGACGGCCACCTCCCTCGGTCCGATCGGCGTGCTCGTCAACAACGCCGGGTGGGACAAGATGGCTCGCTTCCTCGACACCGACGAGGAACTCTGGGACCGCATCATCGACATCAACCTGAAGGGCCCGCTCCACTGCATCAAGGCGGTCCTCCCCGGGATGGTCGAGCGGGGCGAGGGCGGCCGGATCATCAGCATCAGCTCCGACGCGGGCCGGGTCGGCTCGACCGGCGAAGCGGTCTACTCGTCGACCAAGGCCGGCATCATCGGGTTCACCAAGACGCTGGCCCGGGAGATGGCCCGCCACCAGATCACCGCCAACGTCATCTGCCCCGGGCCGACGGACACCCCGCTGCTCAACGACCTCGTCGGGCAGGGGAACGAGCGCCTCATCGATTCGCTCAAGCGGGGCATCCCGCTCGGCCGCCTGGGCCGGCCGGAAGACATCGCCGGGGCGGTCGCCTTCATGGCCTCCGAGGACGCCGGCTTCATCACGGGCCAGACGCTGTCGGTCAGCGGCGGGCTCACCATGGCGTAAACCGCGAGGAAGCCGAGGTCCTTACGAAGTGGCGGATTCGGGACGGCGGGTGAAGAAGCCCCAGCTCTCGACGGAGACCGTCACCTCACCCCGCTGGTTGATGAGCTCGCTTTTGGCCCGGACCTTGCCGATCTGAGGCCGGCTGGCCGACGGCGCCGCCTCGAGCACCGTGTACCGGGCCGTGAGCCTGTCGCCCGGACGGACCGGCATGAGGAACCGGATGCGTTCCAGCCCCGGGGAGCCCTCGCTGTGATAGTGGCTGAGCAGCCCGTCCACCAGGAGGCGCATCAGGATGGCGCCGGTGTGCCATCCGCTGGCGATCAGGCCCTTGAAGAGCGAGTCCTTGGCCGCTTCAGGATCGATGTGAAAGGGCTGCGGGTCCCATTGGCGGGCGAAGTCGATGATCTCTTCCTCGGTGATCTCCGCCGAAGTCCCGAGTTCGATCACCTGCCCGACGGCCAGATCTTCGAAGTACTTGAGGCTCATATGAGCCAGGGAGACTAACGGCCAGGGACTAATGGTTGGGCGTTCCGTCCCGCTACGTTGTGCGCCATGCGCCGTGCCTCGATCGCCCTCGCCCTGCTCCTCGTTCCCGCCGCTCTCGTGGCTTGTGGCGGCGACGACGAGCGCTTGTCGGCCCAGGAGTTCAAGAGCCAGGCCAATGCCATCTGCCAGAACCTCAACGTCGAGTTGCAGAACAAGACGACCCAGCTCCTGGCCAAGGACTCGAACGCCCTCTCCACGGTCGACAAGGTGGCGAAGTACTTCATCGACATCGCCTTGCCCGTGGCCCGGGAGAAGCTCGACAAGCTGGACGAACTGAAGCCGCCCAAGGCGGACCAGGCCGAGTTCGACGACCTCATCGACGAGGGCCGCACCGCCGTGGACGACGTGGAGGACGGGCTGAAGGACGATCCCGCCTCGATCATGTCCGAGGGCCCGAACCCCCTCGCCGACTTCGACGATCTCGCCCGGGAGATCGGCCTGAGCGGCTGCGCGGCGCCCCAACGGCCGTCGGAACGTCAGGACGCGAGCAGCACCACCACGACCACCACCAAAGAACCGTGAGCGACGACCTCACCGTCTGGTTCAACCCCGCTCGATGCCCTCGCCGCCCATCCGATCCTCATCGAGCGACCGATCGCCGTCCGGGGCGACCGGGCCGTGGTGGCCCGCCCGCCGGAGCGGGTCATCGAGCTCTTCGACGACCCGGCGGACGGCTCTTAGCCCCCTGGGGTTCACGTCACCCATTGCCCTCGAGCCTCCATCACTGCGCGCAACACCGTGGGCCGGTCGGTCATGATCCCGTCGACACCGAGGTCGAGGAGCCGGTGGATCTCGTCCGGTTCGTCGATGGTCCAGACATGGACGGGTAGACCCCGCCGGTGGGCGGCGTGAATGAATCGGACGTCGACCAGCGGCGTGCGCCCCCAGCGGAGCGGGACCTGCACGCAGGCGCCGCCGAACGGACCGGTGGGAACGCCCCAGGCGGCCAGGCGCATACGGCCGATGGCGGCGGGACCCATGGACGTGCACACCGGGACGCCCATCGCCTTGCGGAAAGCCAGCAGGCGCCGGTCGGAGAAGGCGGCGATGTTGACGCGGTCGACGGCGTTGGTGCGGCGCAGGGCCTCGACCAGGGGGCCGACCGCCGCGTCCTGCTTCGGATCGATGTTGAACCGGGCGTCCGGAAAGGCGTCGAGGAGTTCCTCCATCCGGATGATCGGTTCACCTGAGGTACCCACCCGGGCGTGGCGCACCACAGACCACGGTTGACCCTCCAGCCGGCCGGTGAGGTCGGTGACCCGGTCGAGGCTCTCGTCGTGGAAGGCCAGCAGCACCCCGTCCGACGTGACCCGGCCATCTGTCTCCAGGTAGCGGAAGCCGAGGTCCATGGCCCGGGCGAAGGCCGAGATGGTGTTCTCACCACCCACCTCGGCGGCGCCGCCGCGGTGGGCGAAGGGGATCGGATGGGGCCAATCCAGAAAGGGGAACCGGGGGGCCACGGGCACCGGGTCCGGCTAAGCGTCGAGGGCGGCGACACCCTCCCGCACCTGGCGCTTCAGGCGGAAGAGGATGGCCGACATGCCCCGGAGCCGGAGGCTGGAGATGACCTCGGCCAGGCCCATCTTGTCGTAGAAGTCGTCGGGCGTGGCCAGGATCTCGTCGGCCGCCGCCCCCTCGAAGCCGCTCCAGAGGACACCGGCGAAGCCCCGGGTGGTGGGCGCCTCGGCGGGCACGTCGAAGAACAGCCGCACGGTACGGTCGTCGCCCACCTCGGTGGCCAGGAAGAACGGCGTCTGGCACTCGACCACCTGCTCCATCGCCTCGCGGTGCCCGGCCAGGCGCTCCGGCAGCGGCGGCACTTTGCGCGAGTACTCGAGCAGGGCCTGGAGCCGGAGGTCCTTGGGGGCGCCGGCGAACAGGTCGACGATGCGCGAGAGCTTTTCGGGGAGGGCCACTGCTTCGGTATCGTACCGGTCGCCCACCCCCTTTCGAGGAGGACCGCCATGCCCGTCCCGCACGACGATTCCGCAGAGCTCTCGGGCTACGCCCGCCCGGAGAAGATGGTCACGGCCGCCTGGCTGGCCGAGCACCTCGACGACCCCGATGTCGTGGTGGTGGAGTCCGACGAGGACGTCCTGCTCTACGACACCGGGCACATCCCCGGAGCCGTGAAGGTCGACTGGCACACCGAACTGAACGACCAGGTCGCCCGCGACTACCTCGACGCCGAGGGCTTCGCCCGGCTCATGTCCGCAAAGGGCATCTCGCGGGACTCGACCGTCGTGTTCTACGGCGACAACTTCAACTGGTGGGCCAGCTACGCCCTGTGGGTGTTCAGCCTCTTCGGCCACCCGGACGTTCGGCTGCTCAACGGCGGGCGGATGAAGTGGGTGGCCGACGGGCGTCCGATGACCACCGACGTTCCCAAGCGCGCCGGCCGTCCGTCTGGCACCGACTACCCGGTGGTCGAGCGGGACGACACCAGGATCCGGGCCTACAAAGACCAGGTCATGGACCACCTCCGGGCCAAGCGGCCACTCATCGACGTGCGCTCGCCCGAGGAGTACCGGGGCGAGAAGACCCACATGCCCGAGTACCCCCAGGAAGGCGTGCTGCGGGGCGGGCACATCCCCGGGGCGGCCAGCGTGCCGTGGAAGCGGGCCGCCAACGAGGACGGAACGTTCAAGTCACCGGACGAACTGCGGGCCATCTACGCCGACGAGGTGGGCGTGTCGCCCGACGACGACGTCGTGGTCTACTGCCGGATCGGCGAGCGCTCCAGCCACACCTGGTTCGTGCTCACCCACCTGCTCGGCTACCCGACCGTCCGCAACTACGACGGCTCCTGGACCGAGTGGGGCAACGCCGTGCGGGCCCCGATCGAGAAGCCGAACTTCCCGGTCTCGCCGCCCGTCGAGTAACAAAAAAGCCCCCGGAGGGCCGGCCGTCCCCCAGCTGCGGCCGGCCCCTACCGGAGGCCTGAATGGAGAACGAGGTGGCGGTTCCGTTCTCCGCGGCGCACGGCGGGTGGGCTCGTTGCGCCAACCGGTGAACGCAGGAAACGTGGGTTTATGACGCCGCCGCCCAAGGAGCTCTTCAGTCTCTTCCGTTGAGCCGGTCGATCAAGCGGCGCAGGCGGGCCCAATGGGTGCGGTCGAACCGGAACTTGATGCGGGCCAGCTCGATGTGATCGTTATCGGCGATCTCCGACGACGACGGCTGCGCCGCCTCGATCCGGCCGGTGGTCACGATGCCGGCGAACTCCTCGTTCAACCGCTCCAGCTCCTCGCCGGAGGGCATCAGCTGCAGGCGCAGCACGAGGGCCCGGTCGACGAAGCGGAGCGAGTGGTAGTTGGAGTAGAAGCCCTCGATCTCCTCCACGGCCCCGGTCACGTCGTCGGTGATCTTGACGAGGTCGAGGTCGTCGGGCGAGATCAGGCCCCGCTCGGCCAGCTCGTTGACCACGAAGTCCCGCCAGCTCGACCAGTACGTGCCGCCGGGGACCTCCAACAGGACGATGGGGGCCGGCAACGACTTCCCGGTCTGCACGAGGGTGAGCAGCTCGAAGGCCTCGTCCAACGTGCCGAAACCGCCCGGGAGCAGCACGAACCCGTGCGACTCCTTCATGAAGGCGAGCTTGCGGGTGAAGAAGTACCGGAAGTTGATGAGCTTCGGGTCGTCGGCGATGAACTGGCTGGTGGCGGCCTCGAACGGCAGGCGGATGTTCACGCCGAAGGAGTTCTCGGTACCGGCCCCCTCGATCCCCGCCGACATGATCCCGGGCCCCGCCCCGGTGATGACCATCCAGTCCCGCTCGGCCATGGCCGCGGCCAAGGCCCGGGCCTGCTCGTAGAGCGGGTCGTCGCTCTGGGTGCGGGCCGAGCCGAAGATCGCCACCTTGCGCTGGCCCCGATAGGGGGCGAAGACGTGGAAGGCGTAGCGCATCTCTTTCAGCGCCGAGTTGGCGATCTTGAGATCGCCACGGCTGGCCTGGTCGCGGGCCAGGCGAAGAGCGGACACCACCGTCTCGAACACGAGGTCGGGGTGCTCGGTGGGCCCGGCCAGCGTGACCAGTTCGGCCACCGCGGCGTCGAGTTCGGGATCACCGGTGCGATAGCGGGGCAAGCGTTCCATCACCGTGAGAGTACCGGGACGTCCACCCTCAACTCCGTTGCGCGCCCGCCGAGAACTCCAGACGTGGGGCAATGCGAGATTCACCCGGGCGAGTTGGCGGTAGCGACCTGCCGGGACTGTCGGCGTTCGGCCTGTGAGCCCTGCCGGGTCGAGGTTCGTCGCATAGGGACGCTGTGTACCCACTGCGCCCTGGTCCGGGCCGGCCTTCGACCCAGATCGGCGCGCTAGCCCGAGTTTCCGGGCTGTCGGTTTGAGGGTCCTCAGAGGTTCGCCCGGGA
>CAZCVW010000184.1:0-6803 GCA_964502185.1 uncultured Burkholderiales bacterium | reverse complement strand
GGCTGGCCCATGACCGTGTTCCTGGCCCCCGATGGGAGGCCGTTCTTCGGTGGGACCTACTTCCCGCCGACCGACCGCCATGGCCTGCCGGGCTTTCCCAAGATCCTGGAGGCCGTCGACGACGCCTGGCGCAACCGGCGCGGCGAGCTCGAGGAGCAGGCGGGCAAGTTGGCCGAGGCCCTGGCCCGCAGCACCCAACTCCCGTCGGGACTCTCCGGTCAGGGCGCCACCGACGGAGCGGGGCTCGACGCCGGCCTCATCACGCAGGCCGTCGCCCAACTCGAAGGCGCCTTCGACGCCCGCTTCGGCGGCTTCGGCGGCGCCCCCAAGTTCCCCCAGGCCATGATCCTCGACCTGCTGTTGCGGGCCCACGTCCGCACGGGCGAGGCGAAGCCGCTGGAGATGGCCGTCACCACGCTCGACGCCATGGCCGCCGGCGGCCTGTACGACCAGTTGGGCGGGGGGTTCCACCGGTACTCCGTCGACGAATTCTGGCTGGTGCCCCACTTCGAGAAGATGCTCTACGACCAGGCCACGCTGGTACGGGCCTACCTCCACGCCTACCAGATCACCGGCGAGGAGCGGCACCGGCGGATCGTGGAGGAGACCATTTCCTTCGTGCTGCGGGACCTGACCGACGGCAAGGGCGGCTTCTACTCGGCCGAGGACGCCGACACCGAGGGCGTCGAGGGCCGCTTCTACGTGTGGTCCCTGGCCGAGGTGGCCGAGGTGGCCGGCGACGACCTCGACGACGTGATCCGCTACTGGGGCCTCACCGAGGGCGGCAACTTTGAGGGTTCGAACATCCTGCACGTCCGAGAGCGGGGCTCCGACCGGCCCGAGTCGGTCGAGCGGGCCCGCCAGAAGCTGTTCAAGGCCCGGAAGCGCCGGGTCTGGCCGGGGCTCGACGACAAGGTGCTGACCGGCTGGAACGGTATGTTCTGCCAGGCCCTGGCCGAAGCCGCCGGGGCCCTGGGCCGGGACGACTGGCTGGAGGCGGCCGAGCGCAACGCCCGCTTCCTCCTCGACAAGCTGCGCCGGAAGGACGGCCGGGTGCTCCGCTCGTGGCAGTCCGACGCCGGGGAAGCCAAGCACCTCGGGTACGCCGAGGACTACGCCGCCCTCCTCGGCGCCATGGTGACCCTGGCCGAGGTCGACGACGTGAGCTGGCTGGCCGACGCCCGTGAGGTGGCCGACGGCCTGCTCGACCTCTTCGGCGGCGAGGACGGCGCCTTCTTCACCACCGGCCACGACGCCGAGGCGCTCATCACGAGGCCGCGGGACGTATTCGACAACGCGACCCCGTCCGCCAATTCGCTGGCCGCCTCGGCCCTGCTCCGCCTCGGGGCCCTCACCGGCGAGTCCCGCTACGAGGAGGCGGGCGCGGGCGCCCTGGCCGCCGTCGGCCGGCTCATGGGCGAGCACCCGACCGCCTTCGCCGAGCTGCTCGGCGCCCTCGACCGCCGTATCGGCCCCCCGCTCGAGATCGCCGTCGTCGGCCCCCACGGCCACCCCGCCACCCAGGCGCTGGCCGCCGAGGTCCGCCGCCGCTTCCTCCCCACCGCCGTCTCCGTGGTCGCCCCCCCGGGCCACGGGGCCGAGCACTCCCCCCTCCTCGCCGACCGGGGCCTCATCGACGGCCGCCCCGCCGCCTACGTCTGCGAACGCTTCGCCTGCCAACGCCCCGTCACCACCCCCGAAGACCTGGCCGAAGCCCTCAGGCGGTAGGCGAGAGCCTCAGAGCGGCCGGCTTTCGCGTCTGCTGGGACCATTACTCGGGCTTGATCCCGCCAGCTGACGCTGAAGGTGGTGCCTTGGGGAAACGCGACCGCCTCGCCCGGATGGCCAACACGAGAAGGCCGGCGCCCGTCAGGGCGGCGAACGCGGGCCAGCGGTCGGTGGCCGAAGCGACCGACTCGCGCTCCGCTGGTGTCGCCACGGCCGAGGAACGCGACACGCGCGAGGCCAACGGCCGGTCGGGCTTGGCGCCGGGCGGGGTCCACTTGGGGGCGGAGGCGGCGGCGGTCGGGTCGGCGACCAGGGGCATCAGGGGTTGGGTAGCGGAGCGGCCGGCGCCGGCTTCGGCGGTGAGCCAGACGAGGTAGGGGCCGGGGGCCTGGGCCGGGGGGAGGGTGACGGAGAGTTCCTCGTTACCGGTCGGGTGGGCGGAGAGCAGCTGGGTCTCGACGCCGCCGGGCGGGTGGACCAGGGCGCTCACCAGGGCGGGGACGGTGGAACGGAAGCGGATGGTGGCGGGTTGGCCGATGGCCGGGGTGGGCGGGTCGATGCCGAGGACCTCGACCGCCGCCGGTCCGCCTTGGCCGGCGGGGGGCAGGAGCCGCAGGCCCTTGCCGCCCGGGACCACCTTCCAGGCTCCGCTGGCCACCTCGGACACGACCTTCCCGTCGGCGTCACGGACCTTGAAGGGCTGCGCCGAGGACACGACCAGCTCGGGACGGCCGGGGTCGACGGCCACCCGGACCGTGTCGGGCAGGCGGCCGGGCGGTGGAGTCGTGGGCTTGATGCCCCCGTAGTAGCTGGCCAGGATGGCGGCCGCCTTCATGCCCCGCTGGGCCTTTCCGTAGGCGCCCCACTGGCTCATGCCGATGCCGTGGCCGTAGCCGCGGCCGTCGAGGTGGACCGTCCGGCCGGTCACCGTCAGGTTGAACAGGTGGGACGGCACCGTGCGGGACCGCCCCGGCGGCGGCGGAATCGGCGGGACCGCCGTGTTGACCTTGGACCGCAAGTCGGGGGGACTCACCACGGACTGGCCGGAACCCGGTTCTTGCCCTTGGGCCGCGCCGGTCCAGGACACGACGATGCCGCCGTTGGTGTCGCGGCTGACCGCCTCGACCGGGCCGGGGACGGCCAGGGCCCGGCCCAGGTCCTCGAAGGAGAGGTCGAGCGTCCAGCGGTGCAGCGGGCTCTTGGCGTCGTCGGGGTCGTCGGCGGCCTTCAGGTAGGGCTTGCCGCCGGCCACCGAGCGACCCCCGTTGGACGACGAGTACTTGGCCTGCACGGCCTTGCCCTGATGGAGGAGCACCTGGCCCTTGGTGGCCTCCACCGCCGCCGACCAGTTCTCGCCCTTGGGCGCCTGCTCCTTGGCCGTGCCGGCGTAGACCTGGCAACCCTCGGTGGCGCAGATCTGGGCGGCCAGGTCACCGGCCGAACCAGCCAGGCCACCCTCGAGCACGTAGAGGGCGTAGGTCCTCGCCGCGATGGCCTGGGCCCGCAGAGCCTCGACCGGCCAACCGTTGGGAACCTCGGCGATGCCCTTCAGGTAATCCTCGAACGGCACCTCGTTGACGGCGCCGACCCCCGCCGGGCCCCGGCGCAGTTCCAGCGTGCCGCGGTATTCGCCGCCGCCTTCCAGGCGCATGGTGCCGCCCGATTCCAGCGACTCGAAGCGGGCGACCGAAACGGCGAAGCTCGCCGGAGCCTTCCGGGACGTCTTGGGGTTTTTTGACTGAGCCGCCTCAGCCGCGGGCGCGACGAGGGACGCGGCCAAGAGCACAACGGCCAGCAGTCGCAAGCGCATAAGCCACCACAGTTACACAGAAGTAACTCGCGTCACAACAACAGTCAGCGGCCGCTTTCGGCCAGCACCGCCGCCAGCGACTCGGCCGCCACCCAACCGAAAGCGATCATCGAGTCGCCCCGGGCCGGGTCGATGGGAGCGAGCAGCTGGGCCACCTCGGGCTCCGGATCGCCACCCAGGGCGACGTCGAGCATCGGCTCGGGCCCGCCGTCGCCCTGGGCCAGGAAGGCCCGGTCGTCGTAGCGGGCGTCGCACCCGAAGCGCTTGGCCAAGCGCCGGCCCCAGGCCCGGTCCTCGCCGCTGGCCCGGTGGCCGGGGCGGGGCACGGGCTCCTGGAGCGACCCGAAGAGCTGGTACAGCGACGGTCGGGCGAAGCGGCCGGCGACGAGCACGTCCTCGTCGGGGAAGGAGATGGCGGCGCGGCGGTAGAGCTCGGTCGTCATGGCTGACATCACGGGCTCGGCCTGGCCGTTCCCTCTGGTCGCCCCCAACCCCCACAGCACGCACGGCGTGCCGCCGATGCGCTCGAGCGACCCGAACAGGAACCCGGCTACCTCGTCTTCGGCAGTCACCACGCTGACACGAGGGAAGGACTCGACCTGCTGATCGAGCACTCCGTCGTCGAGGGGGCTGCCAACGGCGCGCAAAAGCTGGGACAGTTCGTCGAGCTCGGCGGGCTTGAGGGTCGCGGAATCACGGATATCGACGTCCATGGAGCCACATTGTGGCGCGAGTGGCCGTCGAGAGAAAAGTCGGAGCGAAGTTAACAACCCGGAAGGCACCCCCGAGGGAGCGGCCAGGGTCGCTCCCGAGGGGTCGAAAACGACCTGCTCGGTCCACGCCCGCCCGTCCCGGTAGCGCACCTCGAACTGGCCGGACGGGTCCGGATACCAGCCGGGACCGGGAGACAGGGGACGGCGCGGGTCTAGCAGCTGGGGCCGCCGGTTTAGCAGATGGCGTCGGCTCCGAGCAGCACCCGCAGTTCGGCGTGCAAGGGGTTCCCGGCGTCCACGCACCAGGCGGGACCGAGCCGGAGCACGGTGGTACGGCGCCCGTCCTCGAGGTGGATGAACACCGGGCTGTCGCCCAGGTGGGCTTCCAGGACCCGCTTGATCTCGCCCGCCAGCGTCTCCGTGAAGCGGGACGCCTGCACCTTGAGGCGGACGGGCGGGCCGCCGTCGCCCATGACGGCCAGTTCCGGCCGCTTGACGTCCATGGCGATGAGCTTGGCCTGGTCGTCGCGCCGGTCGACCCGGCCCTTCACGCAGACGATGGCGTCTTCCTCCAGCAGGTGGCCGAAGTCGGCCATCGACTTGGGGAAGACCATCACCTCGACGGCCGCTTCCAGGTCCTCCAGGACAAAGGTGGCCATGAGATCGCCCCGCTTGGTGTAGCGGCGGGAGAGGGCCGTCACCACGCCCCCGACGTTGGACATGGCCCCGTCGGCCATCTCCTTGAACTCGGACAGCGTCGCCTCCACGTGGCGGGCGAGCGCCGCCTGGGCCCCCATGAGCGGGTGGTCGGAGACGTAGAGGCCGAGCATCTCCTTCTCGAACACCAGCCGCTGCGTCTTGTCGAACTCGATGTCGGGGATGTCGACCCGGTCGATCTCGGGCAGCTCGCCGTCGGGGGTGGCCTCCCCGAAGAGGCTCATCACGCCGGCTTCCGCTTCCTTGCGCCGGGCCATGGCCGCATCGGCGATCCGCTCGAAGGAGGCCAGGAGCCCCTTACGGGGATGGCCCATCGAGTCGAACCCGCCGCCTTTGATGAGCGACTCCAGCGCCCGCTTGTTGAGCACGGTCGGGTGCACCCGGGAGCAGAAGTCCGGGAAGCTGGCGAACGGGCCGTTCTCCTCCCGCTCACTCACGATGTGGGCCACGAGACCCTCCCCCACGTTGCGGATGGCCGACAGCCCGAAGGGGATGGACCCGTCCTTGCCCACGAAGTCGCTCTCGGCCACGTTCACGTCGGGCACCAGCACCGGGATGCCCAGCACGCGGCACTCGTTCAGGTAGACGGCCGTCTTGTCCTTGTCGTCCTTCACGCTGGTGAGAAGGGCGGCCAGGTACTCGACGGGGTGGTGGGCCTTCAGGTAGGCCGTCTGGTAGGACACGTAGCCGTACCCGACCGAGTGGCTCTTGTTGAAGGAGTAGTCGGCGAACGGCTCGATGATGTCGAACATCGACTCGCCGAACCTGGCCCCGTAACCGTTGGCCTCACAGCCGGCGACGAACTGCACCCGGTGGCTGGCGATCAGGTCGCGCTTCTTCTTGCCCGTCGCCTTGCGGAGGTTGTCGGCCTCCTCCAGCGTGTAGCTGGCCAGCTTCTGGGCCACCAGCATCAGCTGCTCCTGGTAGATCATCAGCCCGTAGGTCGAGCCGAGGACCTCCTCCAGGTCGTCGTGGTAGTACACGACCGGCTTCCGGCCGTTCTTGCGATCGGCGTAGTCGGTGTGCATGTTGGCGCCCATGGGGCCCGGCCGGTACAGGGCGACGAGGGCGCAGATGTCCTCGAAGGTCGTGGGTGCCAGGCTGCGCATCAGCGCCCGCATGGGGCCACCCTCGAGCTGGAAGACCCCGATGGAGAGGCCCTTGCGGAGCATCTCGAAGGTCGGCTCGTCGTCGAGCGGGATGTTGTCGATGTCGAGCTGCTGGCCGGTGGAGGCCTCGATCAGCTCGAGGGTGCGGTCGATGACCGACAGGTTGCGCAGCCCGAGGAAGTCCATCTTGAGCAGGCCGAGCGCCTCCACCCCGTGCATTTCGTACTGGGTGACGACGGGGGCTTCCTCGGCGGGGATGCCGTCGCCCGGCTTGCGCTGGATCGGCAGGTACTCGGTCAGCGGCTCCCGGGTGATGACCACCGCGGCGGCGTGGATGCCGTCCTGCCGGCGCAGGCCTTCGAGGCCCATGGCCACGTCGACGACCCGCTTGGCGTCCGGATCGGACTCGTAGAGGGCGCGCAGCTCCCCCGCCATCTTGAAACCGTCCTCGAACTTGTCGGTCTTGTTGAAGCAGGCGTTCAGCGGCGTGTCCCGGCCCAGGATCAGCGGGGGCATGAGCTTGGCGATCTTGTCGCCGATGGCGTAGGGATAGCCGAGCACGCGGGCTGCGTCGCGCACGGCGGCCCGGGCCTTGATGGTGGAGAACGTCACGATCTGGGCGACGTGGTCGGCGCCGTAGCGCTCGGCCGCGTACTTGATCATCTCGCCCCGGTAGCGCTCGTCGAAGTCCATGTCGATGTCGGGCATCTCTTTGCGACCCGGGTT
>CAZCVW010000183.1:0-6809 GCA_964502185.1 uncultured Burkholderiales bacterium | reverse complement strand
GTTCCGGCACCGGGCCCACCGGCGGCTCGGCGACGGGCTCGGGCTCCGGCTCGGCTGCTGGCGGCGCCGCGCCGGGGACCACGCCGGCGGGTACCCCCACACCCGGGGCGGGGCCGTCACCGGCCAATCCCACCTCCGGGAACGGCGCACCGATCGTCATCGGATCGGTCGGCACGAGCAGTGGCCTCGTCGGCGCCGCGGTCGGCCCGGGGCTCCCCGCCGTCCGGGCCTGGGTGGCGGCCACCAACGCGGTCGGCGGGATCAACGGCCATCCCATCAAGCACGTCGTCGGCGACGACGGCGGCGACCCGGCCCGCCACCGCCAACTCGTCCAGCAGATGGTGGAGCGGGACAAGGTGGCGGCCTTCGTCTTCAACTTCGCCCCGCTGTCGGGCCAGTCCTCGGTGGACTACCTGACCGAGAAGCGGGTGCCGGTCGTCGGGGAGCAGGGTTCGTCGCCGTGGTTCTACGAGAGTCCGATGTTCTTCCCCCAGCAGTCGGCCGGCGCGGTGTTCGTCACCGCCATGCTCCGGGCGGCGGCGGCCGAAACGATTCCGCAGGGCAAGAAGAAGCTGGCCATGCTGAACTGCCAGGAGGCGCAGTTCTGCGTCGACGCCGACCGGATCTGGCCCGTCGAGGCGCCCAAGGTGGGCTACGAGGTGGTGTTCCGACGGCAGGCCTCGCTGGCTCAACCCGACTTCACCGCCGAGTGCCTGGCCGCCCGCAATGCTGGAGCGCAGGTCTTCGCGCTGGCCATGGACGGCAACGCCATCGGGCGGGTGGCCAGCGCCTGCGCCCGAGCCGGGTTCCACCCGACGTTTCTGATCTTCCACGGCGCGCTGCTCGTCGAACACGCCGATGACCCGAACCTCGACGGCGTCCTGGCACCGCTGGCGCTGCGGGCTTGGTTCGACACCACCAACGCGGTCGTCGCCCGCTACCAGAAGGCGCTTGCTACCTACGTGCCGGGGGAGGGGGTGAAGGACAGCAGCTTCATGGGCTGGGCCGCCGCCGAGCTGTTCGAGCAGGCGGCGAGGAGGTCGGCCGACCCCACCACCGCGGCCGGTGTGCTGAAAGGGCTGTGGGCCCTCGACGGCAACACCTTGGGCGACATCACCTACCCGCTCAAGTACGTGCGGGACCAGAATGCTCCGCAGGTGCAGTGCTGGTTCACGGTGCGGGGATCGCAGGGCAGGTGGTCGTACACGGATCTGGGTCAGAAGCTCACCTGCACCCAGTAGACACCAACCCAGGAAAGGGGTACAGGATGGCAGGACGGCTCGAAGGCAAGGTGGCGGTGGTCACCGGCGCCGGCTCCGGCATCGGCGCGGCGACTGCCGAGGTGTTCCACCGCGAGGGCGCCAAGGTCGTGGTGGCGGACATTTCCGGTGCGCAGGAGGAGGTGGCCAAAAAGCTGGGTGACGGCGCCTTGGCGCTCCACGTCGACGTGGCCAAGACCGAGGACATCAAGAAGATGCTCGCCGCCGCGGTCGACAACTACGGCCGGCTCGACATCCTTCACAACAACGCCGGCATCGACGGCGTGGTGGCCAACACCGGCGAGTACAGCGAGGAGGACTTCGACCACGTCTGGTCGATCAACGGTCGGGCCGTGTTCCTCGGCATGCGCTACGCCATCCCCATCATGCTCGAGCAGGGCGGCGGCTCGATCGTGAACACCGCGTCGATGGCGTCGATGAACGCCTTCCCGGGCATGCCCGCGTACTGCGCGGCCAAAGGCGCCGTGTTGATGCTCACCAAGACCGCCGCCGCCGAGTACGCGGCCAAGGGCATCCGGGTGAACTGCATCTGCCCCGGCGCCATCAAGACGGGAATCACCGACAGCCTGCCCGAGGAGCTGATCCAGGGCGTCATCGGCGCCACTCCGATGGGGCGCATCGCCGACCCGTCCGAGGTGGCCAACCTGGCCTTGTTCCTGGCCAGCGACGAGGCATCGTTCATGACCGGCTCCGCCGTGCTTATCGATGGCGGTTACACCACGCTGTAGTCAAAAGTAGGCCTAGTGGCATTCGGGGCGGGGAGGATCCTCGCCCCGAATGACGCTCGCCCTGGGGGAACAGATGTCGAAGGCTCTGCGGCCGAAGCTGCTGTATGTTGCCATCGTTGCGGTGGTGCTGTCGGGCGCGGCGGCCGTGTCGTCGGTGGCCGGCGCCGATGACCGGTGGGCTTTCGACGGCCCGGTCGGGCGGGCGGACTGTGGACCGGGGTCGCGGCCCGAGTCGGGGCTGCAGGGGTCGATCCCGATCCCCGAGCGGGCTTCAGGGCGGTCGTCGGAGGGCTACACCTGCAACATGACCCAGGTCGGCCGTTACGCCGGTGAGGGCACCGAATGGCAGCTCACCTGGTACGAGGACTGCGCCTACTACGACACGAAGCTGTCGGGTTCCCAGCAGAACGGGGCACGATCGTCGTCGACGTCTCGAACCCGGCCGATCCGCAGTTCTCCACCAACCTGACGACCCCGGCGATGATGGACCCCTGGGAGTCGCTCAAGGTCAACCAGGCCCGGGGCCTGCTGGCCGGCGTGTTCGTGGCCGACGTCCAGGGTGGCGCGTTCTTCGACGTCTACGACGTGAAGGGCGACTGCGCCCATCCGAAGCTGCTGTCCAGTACGCCGGTCAACGCCCTGGCCCACGAGGGCGGCTGGGCGCCCGACGGCCGCACCTACTACGCGACCGGGCTGGCGCCCGGAACCGTCAACGCCATCGACGTGACCGACCCGGCGGCGCCGCAGCTGATCACCACGTTCAAGGCGGCCAACGTCATCCACGGGCTCGGGGTGAGCGAGGACAGCCGGCGGTTGTATCTCGCTCACATCAATGAGGACTTCGGTCCCAGCCTCATGAACCGGGAAAGCCTCGTCGATACCAACGGGCTCGGCGTCTACGACATCAGCGAAATCCACGAGCGCAAGGCGAACCCGCAGTCGCCGCTGCTGAGCACGCTCACCTGGCGGGACGGCGCCATCGGCCAGCACGCCGTCCCGTTCAACAAGGACGGCCGGGCCTACGTCGTGTTCGTCGACGAGATGTACCACGGCGGGGCCCGCATCATCGACATCACCGACGAGCGGAACCCGGTCGGTGTATCGAAGCTGAAGCTCGAGATCCAGATGCCCGAGCACCGGGCGCGAGCGGCCGAGGAGACCAACTGGAACGACGAGCGCGGCGGTCAGTTCCCCTTTGGCTACAACAGCCATTACTGCAACGTCGACCGGATTGCCGACCCGACCATCGCGGCCTGCTCGAACTTCGAGTCGGGCCTGCGGG
Organism: uncultured Burkholderiales bacterium; assembly: GCA_964502185.1. Taxonomy (GTDB): domain Bacteria; phylum Actinomycetota; class Acidimicrobiia; order IMCC26256; family BP-133; genus CAZCVW01. The sequence goes on along the minus strand of CAZCVW010000183.1, from coordinate 3,519 downwards.
TCTTCGACATCCGTGACCTGACCGCTCCCCGGGAGATCGGCTACTTCAACCCCGGCGGCGCCGGTACCCGGGCCCCCGGCTCGTTCGGCGGCACCACCGGCGGCTACGCCAGCGCCCAGCCCCGCATCATCCCCGAACGGGGCGAGATCTGGTTCACCGACCAGGACCGCGGCCTCTACGTCGTCCGCTTCACCAATGGCGCCTGGCCCTTTGCCTGAAAGGAGAACACGTCATGGGACGAGTCAGCGGGAAGGTGGCGCTGGTCACCGGAGCAACCCGGGGAAGATGATCATGAACGAGGCGATCTGGAAGGTTTCGCCCCCGGGGTCGAGAATCCTACCGGGGCGGATTTCGGGAAGACCATCACCCAGATCATCGACGCCTTACCGACCATCGCGTGCCTGGTGGTGGGCGGGGATGACGACTCGCTCTACCGGGCCGGAAGCGCCTGACGGATCCTGCCGACTGAATGAGCTGTCACCGTGGGCACTATTGCACTGAGTGCCATCTCAAGTTACCGTGGGTGGAATGCCGGATTCGGCCCCTTTGGGCCGGGTGAGGAGCGACGCCCATGACGATCTCGGCCGATTCCCGTCCCGCCCCCGATCCTGGCTTCGCCGAGGGCACCTCGAGCCAAGTGCTGGCCCGAGCCGACGAGGTCCTCGACCGGCTCGTGTCGCCGGAGGGAAGGGACGACCCGTATCCGTTCTACCGGGAGCTCCGGGAGTTGGCGCCCCTGTACCGCAGCGGCTGGGACGGTAACTGGTACGCCTCCCGCTACGACGACTGCAAGGCGGTGCTCGTCGACCCCCGCGGCGGGCGGAACCCCGAAGGACTCATGGTCCGGCGCCACGGGATGAACATGGCGATGGCCGAGCGGTTCCGGCGGCGCCTGCGCCGCACGATGCTGACGGAGAACCCGCCCGAGCACACCCGGCTGCGCTCTCCGGTCAGCCGGGCGTTCACGCCCCGCCGTGTCGGGGACCTGGGGGCGCGGATCGTCGAGCGGCTCGATCCGATCCTCGACGGGATGGCCGAGGCCGGCGAGGTCGACCTGATGGTGGCCCTGGCCTTCCCGCTGCCGGTAGCGGTCATCGGCGACCTGGTGGGGGTGCCGGTCGACGAGCGGGAGCAGTTCCGGGCGCTGGTCCGGGCATCCCAGGCGGCGGCCGAACCCGACGCCACACCCGAGACGATCGCCGCCGCCGAAAAGGCGGCGGACTACCAGGAGGAGTACTTCGCCGACCTGGTGGTCCGAAAGCGGGCTGAGCCCGGCGACGACCTGCTGTCCATGCTGATCGAGCAGACCGACTCTGGTGGACCGCTCGACGCGGAGGAGATGGTGGCCACTGCCCGGCTTCTCTTCGGCGCCGGGTTCGTGACCACCACCAACCTGATCGGCAACGCCGTTCTCACGCTGCTGCGCCATCCCGACCAGATGCGCCGGCTGTGGAACGACCCGGGCCTGGCCGCCCTGACGGTCGAGGAGGTGCTGCGCTACGAGTCGATCGTGCAGACCAACGGCCGGAGTGTGTTCGAGACCATGGAACTCGGCGGCCAGGTGCTGGTGCCCGGTGACCACGTCGTCACGCTCATCGGTGGGGCGAACCGCGACCCCGAGCGGTTCCCCGACCCGGAACGGTTCGACATCGGCCGCCGCGACGAGGTGCCGCTCAGCTTCGGGTGGGGCGTGCACCACTGTCTCGGCGCGCCGCTGGCCCGGCTGGAGGCCCAGCTGGTGCTGACCGGCCTGGTGGAGCGGTTCTCCCGCATCGAACTGGCCGGCGCCGAGCCTCCGTGGAGCCGTTCGTTCCTGCGGGGCATCGGGAACCTGCCGCTCCGGGTCACCCCCCGCTGAATGGCCGTTCTCAGAATCTCGTTGCGAAAAGTGCGGTCTCAGACGGCGTTTTCGCAAGGAGATAATGAAACCGCCACCCGTCGCCGGCGGGCGACGAGAGGGTGGATCGGCGTGCTGGTCGTTTTCGCGGTGGCCAACAAGGTGGGTGACGCCACCTCGCCGGCGCTCGTCGTGGGTGCCCCGCTGCTGTTGGTCTTCCTGGCGCCGCAGGCCCGGTACCTGCTGCTGGCCAGCCGCACGGTCGGCACCGTGCCGTTGGTGGCGGTGGCGCTGGCGCGGCGGATGCTGACCGTGCCGGTCGTGTACCGCCTCGGCGCACTGCACGGCACCGGAGTGCTGGGGTGGTTCGACCGCCGGTTCCGGCGCATCGGCCGGATGATGCGGGCCATCGAGCGCTGGTTCGGGAGGCGACCGATGCCGGTGCTGGTCGCCTTCCCGGGTGGGCTGACCGCGTTCCTGGCCGGCGATGTCGGCATGCCTATGGGTGTCGTGCTGGGGCTCACAGCCGCCGGCCTGCTGATCCGGATCAGCTTCACCCTCTGGCTCGGCGAGGTGCTCTCCGGTCCGCTCGACGCCACCCTCGGGTTCATCAGCGACCACCAGTGGGAGATGACGGCTTTGACGCTGGCGCTGACCCTGTGGCACGTCTTCCGCCACCGTCAGCGCAGCCGGCGGCTGGCCGCCGAGGACGCGGCGACGCCGTTGGAAATGCTGCAGGCCGCCGAGATCCGCCTGCCCGCCGACCCGCTGGTCGACGTGCGCGAACTGATCCCGTCCGATGACGCGGTGCTCGGCGGAGAGGTGGTCGGAGGAGCGCCATGACCGGGCCCAGGGCGCTGGCCGCGCTGACATCGGTGTATCACGGCGACGCCCGGGTGGTCGGTGACGCCCCGGCGGTCGCCGTCGCCGGCCTGACGAAACGGTTCGGGTCGGTGGAGGCGGTGCGGGGCGTTAGTTTCGACGTGCAACCCGGCGAGGTGTTCGCTTTCCTCGGCCCCAACGGCGCCGGGAAGTCGACCACCATCCGGATGCTGTGCACGCTGACCCGACCGACGGGCGGGCGGGCCTCGGTCGGCGGCTTCGACGTGACCGACGCGCCCCAGGCCGTCCGGCGCCGCATCGGCCTCGTCTTCCAGGACCAGACGCTGGACGACCAATTGACCGCCGAAGAGAACCTCCGGTTCCACGCCGTGCTCTACGGCGTGGACCGGGCCCAGGTGATGTCGCGCATCGACCGGGTCCTCGGCCTCGTCGACCTGACCGACCGGCGTCGCGACCTGGTCTCCACCTACTCGGGGGGGATGGCCCGCCGCCTCGAGATCGCCCGGGCGCTGCTGCACACCCCCGAGGTGCTGTTCCTGGACGAGCCGACCGTAGGCCTCGACCCCCAGACCCGGGCCCGGATGTGGGAGGACGTGCTCCGCCTGCGCGACGAGGAGGGATCCACGGTCTTCCTCACCACCCACTACATGGACGAAGCCGAGTACGCCGACCGGATCGCCATCATCGACCAGGGCGCGATCGTCGCCCTCGACACGCCGGCCCGCCTCAAGGCGGCCGTGGGCAGCGACACGGTGTCGATCCGGACCGCCGACGACTGGTCGGCCACCGGCCATCTGCGGGCCGCCGGCTACTGGGCGCAGCCCGGGGGCGGCGGTGGT
>CAZCVW010000182.1:0-6818 GCA_964502185.1 uncultured Burkholderiales bacterium | reverse complement strand
GCCCGCTGGCCGGCCCCGCCGCCCGCCCCCGCTGCGCCCACGGGTTTGGGGGCGCTGGGTATGGATTCCTCCGAGATGGACTTCGATGCCTGACCGCCCCACTCAGGGGAACCGGGAACAGGGCGCCAGCCGCCTGGCGGAGGTGATCCGCCGCCTCCAGGAGGCGCGGACCCGCCAGCCGCGGGCCAACGACGCCTCGTGGCCCGGTCCTGTGGCCGACAGCGGCAGCCCGACCCTCGGCGGCCTGGCCAGCCCTCAGGCGGAGAGCGGCGAGCTGCTGTGGCGGCCCTTCAACCCCAAGGCCCTCGAGCGGACCCGCCCGTTCCGGACCGCCCCGCCGTCGCGCGACGAGTTCGAGTCCCACCTCTCGCAGTTCCTCGGCTCCCATCCCCGCCGGACCGGCCCGATGTTCCGGGTGCAGGGCCTGACCGTGCGTTTCGGGGCGGTCACCGCCGTATCCGACGTGGACCTCGAGCTCAACGACGGTGAGGTGGTGGCCGTCGTCGGCCCCAACGGGGCGGGGAAGAGCGCGCTGTGCGACGCCCTCACCGGCTTCGCCCCTGCCGCCTCGGGGCGCATCTACTTCGGCGAACGGGACGTCGCCGGCCTGCCCGCCCACCGGCGCGCCGCGCTCGGCATGGCCCGCGGCTTCGAGCGGCCTGCCCTGTTCGAGTCGATGACCGTCGTGGAGAATCTCATGACGGCCCGCCACGGCCGGATGCGGGGCGGGTTCTTCTCCTGCGGCCTCGGCCTGGCCCTGTCCAAGCACGAGGACCGGTTGGCCCGCAGCCACGCCCTCGAGGTGCTCGAACTCCTCGGTATCGAAGATCTGGCCGACCGCCCCGTGGCGGGAATGACGGCGGGCGCCCGACGGCTCACCGAACTCGGCCGGGCGCTGTGCGCCGAGCCCCGCCTGGCCATCCTGGACGAGCCCGCCGCCGGCCTCGATATGAAGGAGCGGCGGGAGCTCTCCGAGCGGATCGGGATGGTGTGCGACGAGATGGGTGTCGCCGTCCTCGTCACCGACCAGGACATGCCCTTCGTCGCCTCTCTGGCCGACTTCGTCTACGTGCTCGACGCCGGCGCCGTGGTCGGGAAGGGCGAACCGGGCGACCTGGAGAGCGACGCCCGCGTGCAGGCCGCTTTCCTCCGTCCGCCGGCGCCTGGCCCGCCGCCCTGGCCCGAGGCCGAGGACGCCTGATGCTCGCCGTCGAGGGCGCCGAGGTGGTCTACGGGTCCCAGCCGGCCCTCGCCGGAGTCGACCTGACCGTCGGCGACCGGGAAGTGGTGGCGCTCCTCGGCGCCAACGGCTCGGGGAAGACGACGCTGCTGCGGGCCATCTCCGGTGTCGTGGGGCTGCGGGCGGGGTCCGTGTCCTTCGACGGGCGACTCCTCGACCGGCTCCGTCCGAGCGCGATCGTGAAGGCCGGGGTGGTCCAGGTCCCCGAACGGCGCCGGATCTTTCACGGGCTCTCGGTGCTCGACAACCTCCGCGCCGGCGCCCTGACCCGGGGTAAGCGGCGGGACGAGGATGTGGAGTGGGTCATGGGGGTGTTCCCCGACCTGAGGGCCCAGGCCTTCCGGCCGGCGGGGGCCCTCCCGGTGGGGGAGCAGCAGGTTCTGGCCCTCGCCCGGGCCATGGTCAGCCGGCCCCGGTTGCTGCTGGTGGACGAGCTCTCGGCGGGCGTGTCACCGGCCCTCGCCGTCCAGCTCTTCGGAGTTTTGCGCAATTTGTCCCTGAATGGCGTATCTCTGCTGGTCGCGGAACAATTCGTAAACTTGGCTCTTGACCTTGCCGATCGGGTTTACGTCCTGGAGAATGGCCGCATAACCGTCGTGACGGAGCCGGGTAGGCTTTCCATGAGCGACGTACCGTGGCAGTCAACGCACCCCGGTGGAGGCAACGCCTCCGCCAGCCGAAGCAAAGGAGCCCCCAATTGAAGCTGGGACGCCCCCTCCGGGGGCTGAGTGCCGTCGGTTTAGCGGCGCTCGCCTCGGTGCCCCTCACGGCTGCACCGGCTTTCGCCGCCCCTGCCGCCCCCGCCGCCTACACGGCCGTCGTGCGCGCCTACCCGCTCTACTGGGCCAGCTCGGGCAGCCTCCCGGTGGCCGACCTGCGGGTGCCCTATGTCTCCGGCTCCACCAACCACCTGGCCGCGGCCAGCGCCAAGTCCGCCCTGGCCCGTCCCGACCTGTCGGTGACGGCCATGTCGGCCGACGCCGTCGTCGGCCTCTCCTGCGCCGGCTACGACGAGCAGCGCTGCGTCGAGGGCCAGCCCTTCCTGCCCGACGCCCGTGCCGAGCACTCGGGTATCGAGGCGGCGCACCGCGAGCAGCTGGCCAGCTTCGGTGGCAAGGAGGGCAAGTTCCCCGGCCGTGTTCGGGCCCTGACCGACTGCGCCGCCGAGTGCGGCAAGCAGCTGGTGCGGACGACGGCTGAGGCGGCCGCCGCCGCCGGCTCGCTCGGCACCTACATCAACGTGGGCAGCTCGGCGGCCACGCAGGAAGTGTCCATCGACGACAAGGGCCGCCTCGTGGCCCTGGCCCGCTCCGAGCTGCGCAACGTGAGCATCGGGCCGAAGGCGGAGATCCGCTTCTCCAGCCTCACCACCAGCGCCCAGGCGTTCGGCACCGGTGTCGAGGGCTCCAAGGACGGCCGCGCCGAGCTGCGGGTCACCGACTTCGTGATTCTGGACAACCCCGTCGAGCTCACCCGGGACGGGCTCCGCCTGGCCAGTGGCGCTCCCTCCGAGCAGGAGGCCTACGACGGGGCCAAGGCCCTCCTCGGCCAGCTGAAGGAGCAGGGGATCACCCTGGAGCTGCCCGACTTCGCCGCCCAGCTCGACCGGCAGCCCGGCCACGTCACCGTGAAGACCGCGGGGCTCCGGGTCCGCTTCGACCGGTCGGTGGAGGGTCCCCAGGGCGTGGGGACGTCGTCCGACCTCGGCCAGGTCCTCGATCTCGGCTCGGCCACCGCCATCGTGGCCGCCTTCGACCAGGACCGCCAGATCGACGTGTCGATGGACGGCTCGACCCCGGTCGTGGCCCCCGCTCCTACGACCATCAATCCCCCTCCCTCGGTGGCGCCGACGACGGGTGGCCCCCAGGCTCCGCCCGCGACGGCCACGCCCGGTACCAAGAAGCCGACCAAGCCGGCGCGGCTGCCCACGAGCCCGATCAACGTGGCCGTCACCCCGCCGTCGACCGATCCCGGCCCCGTCGGTCCCGACGGTTCCGGGCCCGCGGCCCCTCCGGGCGCTCCCGGTGGCACCCTGGGGAACGAGGACACGAACCTCACTGCACTGCCCGGTCTGGACGACGTGACCGACGCTCTCGGTCTCCGGGGCGCCCACGCCGTCAGCAACGCTTTCGGGGCGTTCCTCGGCCTGGGGCTGATCCTGCCCCTGGCCCGCATCGTGATCCGCCGTCTGGGCTAGCGAGGAGCACTGCTTGGAACCGATCCACGGCGCCGCTGACCGGCGGGAGCAGCAGGCCCAGCTCCAGGCGCTGGTCCAGGAGCATCTGTTCCGGCGCTGGCGGGCGGTGGTGGCCTGGGTGCTCATGCTGGCCGGAGGCATCGCCATCCTGGTCGGCTGGTACCAGGTGCGCGACCTGCCCGAGGTCTACCTGCAGATGCCGTACCTCATCAGCGGCGGTGTCGGTGGGGCCATGCTGATCGGGTTGGGCGCCGCGCTGCTCATCACCCAGGACTTCCGGGACGACAAGCAACGGCTCTCCGCCCTGGAGACCAAGATCTCCGAGCTCGAGGACGTCGTCGTCGCCCAGGCCGAGATCATCGGTGAGGCCATCGCCATCCTCTCGGCCGCCGCCGAGGGCGCCGAGTCCGAGGTGCGCCGGGCCGTGTGGCGCCGGGGCCGGGGATAGGTACCACCTCAGTGGTCGGGCGCGCCGGGCGCCTGGCCAGCCGGCAACGCAATCCCAAGTGGCCCACCGCGCCGTTGCGCATCGACATGACGATGTGCATCAACTGCGACGCCTGCCTCCGGGCCTGCCCGCCCCAGTTCGGGGCCATCTTCAACCACGGCATCGACGTCGTGATCGTCCCGGAGCTGTGCAGCGGCTGCGACAAGTGCCTGCCGGCCTGCCCGGTGGACTGCATCGTCCCCGACCCGGGATGGTCGCCCGCCCCCGAGGAGTGGTGGAACCACGCGGGCCTCGTGCCCTGAGGTGCAGCCGAGTCGGCTCGGCCTACAGTTCGTCCCCGTGACCACGGAAACGATTGCCTCCCAGGTTCTGGCCAACGGTGACCGGCTCGGGGCCGCTCCCGCCTACCACGTCCGCGGTCCCGGGGGCTGGGAAGCGACCTCCTGGGCGGATTACGCGGCCCAGGTGAAGCGGGCGGGCGCGGGGCTCGTCGGTCTCGGCGTCGAGCCCGGCCAGCCGGTGTGCATCCTCGGGGCCAACCGGCCGGAGTGGGTGATCTTCGACGTCGGCGCCATGGCCGCCGGGGCGATCCCGGCCGGGATCTACACCACGTCGTCGGCGTCCGAGTGCGAGTACATCCTCAACCACTCCGAGGCTCCGGTCGTCCTCGTCGAGAACGCCGGCCAATTTGAGAAGATCGCCTCCGTCCGGGACCAGCTCCCGCACCTCCGCCACGTCGTCATGATGCGCGGCGCCGACGACGTCCGCGATCCCCTGGTGCTGTCGTGGGAGGAATTCCTGGCCCGGGGAGCGGGCCACGAAGCGGCGTTCGACGAGCGGCTCGCCGGCCTCCGGCCCGGTGCCGTGGCCACCTTCATCTACACGTCGGGCACCACGGGCCGGCCCAAGGCGGTGATGCTGACGCACGACAACCTGAACTGGACGGCGAGCCGGGCGAAGGAGCTGACCGGCGCCTCGCCGGCCGACAAGCTGCTCTCCTACCTCCCGCTGTCCCACATCGCCGAGCAGATGTTCACGATCCACATCCCGGCGGTGATCGGGGCGTCGGTGTACTACGCCGAGTCGATCGAGAAGCTGGCCGAGAACCTCGTCGAGGTGCAGCCGACCCTCTTCTTCGGCGTGCCGCGGGTGTGGGAGAAGTTCCAGGCCGGAGTGGCGGCCAAGCTGGGTGAGGCCACCGGGGTGAAGGCCAAGTTGGCGCAGCGGGCGATGGTCATCGGCCGGCAGGTGACGGCTCGGCGCAACCGCGGGCTCGAATCGGCCCCGGGGCGCGGGGTGTCCCCGAGGACGCTGACGGTCGAAGCCGAGTACAAGCTGTTCGACAAGCTCGTGTACTCGAAGGTGAAGTCGGCCCTCGGCCTGTCCCGGGCCCGGATCTGTGTCAGCGGGGCGGCGCCGGTCGCGCAGAGCGTGCTCGAGTTCTTCGCCGGCCTCGGCCTGCCCGTCTACGAGGTCTACGGGCAGTCCGAGGACAACGGACCGACCAGCTTCAACCTGCCGGGGAGGACCAGATTCGGGACGGTCGGGCCGGCCTTCCCCGGCGTCGACGTGAAGATCGCCGACGACGGCGAGATCCTCGTCCGGGGGCGCAACGTCTTCGCCGGCTACTACAAGGACGAGGAGGCCACGCGGGAGGCGCTGGCCGACGGCTGGCTCCACTCCGGCGACCTCGGCGAGTTCGACGCCGACGGGTTCCTCACCATCACCGGCCGCAAGAAGGACGTCATCATCACGGCCGGAGGCAAGAACGTGGCCCCCAAGCTCATCGAGGGCGGCCTGAAGGAACACCCGCTCATCTCCGACGCCTTGGTGATCGGGGATCGGCGCAAGTACCTCACCGTGCTGGTGACACTGGATCCCGAGGCGTCCGCCGGCGTGGACGGGTCCGAGGCGGAACGGCAGGTCCAGGCGGCTATCGACCGGGTGAACTCCGAGTTCGCCCGGGTGGAGCAGGTGAAGCGCTTCACGATCCTGCCCCGGGAGCTGTCGATCGCCGAGGGCGAACTCACGCCCACGCTCAAGGTCAAGCGTAACGTCGTCGTCGAGCACTTCGCCGAGCAGATCGAGGCGATGTATTCCGAGTAGCGCTGTACCCGGAGTAGCTACAGGTAGCGCTTGCGGCGCCGGGCAGGGCGGGCTGCGGGCCGGTGGAGCGGCGCCGTAGGTGTCACCGTGGCCACCCCGTCGGTGCCGGTCGCCTCTTCGGGGACGTCGTTGGCCGGGTCCCAGGCGGCGACGTCGGCCAGGCGGTCGTCGTTGGAGAAGACCTCCACCACCGGCTGGGTGATCCCCAGGCGCTTCTGGAGGGCCTCCGTCTCCCGCTGCTGGTCCCACAGGATCAGGCTGACCGCCACGCCCGTCCGCCCTGCTCGGGCCGTGCGGCCGGAACGGTGGAGGTAGGCCTTCGGGTCCTCGGCGGGGTCGTAGTGGACGACCACGTCGACATCTTCGAGGTCGAGGCCCCGGGCGGCGACGTCGGTGGCCACCAGCGCCCGGATCTCTCCGGAGGCGAACTCCCGGATGGCCCGGGAACGGGCTTTCTGGGGCAGGTCACCGTGGATCACGCCGGCGTTGACGCCGGCCCGGCGCAGGTCGGAGGCGACCCGGTCGGCGCCCCGCTTCGTGCGGACGAACAACAGGCAGCGCTCGGCGCCGCCGATGATGGAGGCGGCCACGCTGACCTTGTCCATCTGGTGCACGCGGAAGAAGCGGTGCTCCATCTCCTCGACGGTCGGCAGCGTGGATTCGACCTCGTGATGGGCGGGATCGATCAGGTACTTCCGCACGATGTGATCGACGTCACCGTCGAGCGTGGCCGAGAACAGCATGGTCTGGGGATGCCCCTGCAGATGGCGGAGGATCCACGTGACCTGGGGCGTGAACCCCATGTCGGCCATGCGGTCGGCCTCGTC
>CAZCVW010000181.1:5265-6847 GCA_964502185.1 uncultured Burkholderiales bacterium | reverse complement strand
GGCTCCTGGGCCGCCCGCGACTGGCTCGGCGTCCCCGGCCTCGTCGAGGGCGCCCCGGCCGACTTCGTCGTCTACCCCACCGACCCCCGCGCCGACCTGAACGTCCTGGCCGGCCCCACCCGCATCGTCCTCCGCGGCCGCGTCGTCGGCTAAAGGCCGTCGGTGGCGGAGGGGACGGTTGGGTGGTTGCTGGTCGAATGAAGAACGCCTCACCGCCCTCCGGGCCCGGCAGTGCACCGCGGTCGCTCACCCGTAGCCACTTGGTGTTGGGATGGCGACCGGAGGCAAACTCGTGGCCGTGGATCTAGGCGACGAGCTCATCGAGAACAACCGGCGGTGGGTCGAGACGACCTTCCCCGGGCCGCGCCCGGTCGAGCCGGCGCATGGCATCGCGGTCGTCGCCTGCATGGACAGCCGCATCGACGTGTTCCAGGTCGTGGGGCTGCCGTACGGCTCGGCGCACGTGCTGCGCAACGCCGGTGGGGTTATCACAGACGACGTCATCCGCTCGCTGTCGATCTCCCAGCGGCTGCTCGGCACGAGGCGCATCGTGCTCATCCATCACACCGACTGCGGGATGCAGAAGATCACCGACGACGAGTACCGCGAGGTGCTCGAGGCGGACACCGGTTTGAAGCCGCATTTCGCCATCGAGTCGTTCAGCGATCCGGTCGCCAACGTGCGTCAGTCGATCGAGCGGTTGCGCCGTTCGCCGTTCCTGCTCTCCACCGACGAGATCGTCGGGTTCGTCTACGACGTCGACACCGGGCTGCTCGAGCGGGTCTGAGGGTTGGCCCAGACGGCTAGGAGGTGCCGGGCAGGTTCTCGGGGATGGCGCAGCGGTCCCGCCGGTTGAAGCCGGCCCGATCGCAGCGGCCGAGGTACTCCTCCCGCAGGGTCGCCCACAGGAAGCTGATGCCGTCCCAGCCCTCGTCGATTTTGGCGAAGCTGCCGCCCATGAGCACGGCGATGGGCTCGAGCAGGCACGGGTCGACGAACGACGTCAGCAGCACGTATTCGCCGAGGTCGGCGAAGCGGTGCATGTTGTCGAGGGCGACCTCAGGGTTGGGGTGACCCTCCAGGTAGCTCTTCAGCTCCAGGGTGCCGTAGGACACGTGGCGGGCCTCGTCCTGCATGCACCGGCGGAAAATCTCCCGGTCCACCTCGGTCTTGGCCAGGAACTCGCCGGCCCGGAACACGGAGAGGACGAAGCCCTCACCCAGCAGGTTGAGCATGTAGGTGCCCATGGTGTGGGTGGGCGCTTCCAGGATGGCCTTCATGGACCACTCGAAGGCGGGGCTGGCGTGCAGCAGCCCACCGCCGCCTATGAGGGCCCGCTTGCGGAACACCTCCATGTGCCGGGCCTCGTCCATCATCTGGGTGACGAGGAAGTTCTTCACCTCGAAGAAGTCGGCCGGGATCTTGTGGATCCACCGGGACGGGAAGTCGCCGGCCACGAACTCGACCTCGGTGAGGAAGGTGGCGAACTGGCAGGCGGCCTTCTCGAGGTCCTCCGAAGCGGGTTCGAAGTCGGCCCACGGGATGTCGGTGGTGGAGTTCCACTGCCGGCTCTTGGCCTCTT
>CAZCVW010000181.1:2268-5165 GCA_964502185.1 uncultured Burkholderiales bacterium | reverse complement strand
AAGTCGGCCCACGGGATGTCGGTGGTGGAGTTCCACTGCCGGCTCTTGGCCTCTTCGTAGAGGGTCATCACGTTGTCGGCCCACAGCTCGTACTTGTCGAGGAGCGTGTAGCCCTCGATGACCGGGGTGCGGTCCCGATACGGCTCCCGGACGGACCCGCGGGGTGAAAGGTTGCGGTGGTCGGACCGCTCCGGGATCGTCCCGTAGGCCTTCGACCGGTTGAGGTCCATAAAGGTGAGGCCGCGCGACGACGGCTTGACCTTGGTACCCCAGTGGCTCCCGCTCGTGTCGGCCCAGTGGAGCGAGTACGAGCCGCGCTCGAGCCGGTCCAGGTTCTCCTGCAGCAGCTCGCCCCAGATCTCGCGGTCGCGCTCGAAGTTGGCCTCCCAGGCGGCCAGGCCCTCGGCCTCGAGGTCGGCGGCGGGCGGCGGGGCCTTGACGGTCTCCAGCGATGTGGTCATGCGCCAGGTTTAGCGGACGGCGCCCGTTACGTCCATCGTCCGACTAGACAGGTGTCCGTGCCCAGCTTCCTTCTGCCCCCCACCCCCGTCCGCTCCCTCGACGAGTACCTGGCCGGCGACATCGGCGGCCTCGGCCTCAAGAGGGCGCAGGAACTCGGCCCCGACGGGACGATCGAGGAGGTCGGCCGCTCCGGTCTCCGGGGTCGCGGTGGCGCTGGCTTCCCCACCGGCCGGAAGTGGTCGGGCGTGGCCGCCGCCGGCGGCGACCGCCACTACGTGGTCGCCAACGCCGCGGAAGGCGAACCCGGGACGTTCAAGGACCGGGCCCTCATACGGGCCAACCCGTACCAGCTGGTGGAAGGGCTGATGGTGGCCGCCCTCGCGGTCGGCGCCCACGAGGCGTTGATCGGCCTCAAGGCCGGCTTCGAACGCGAGACCGAGGCTCTGACCCGGGCGGTGGCCGAGATGCAGCGGGCCGGGATCTGCACCGACTGCCAGATCAGCATCGTCGGCGGCCCCGAGGAGTACCTCTTCGGCGAGGAGAAGGCCCTGATCGCCGTCCTGGAGGGCAACGAGCCCCTCCCCGGGCTGATGCCGCCCTACCAGGAGGGTCTCCAGGGTCAGCCCACACTGGTCAACAACGCCGAGACGCTCTCCAACGTCCCTCACATCCTCGTGCGGGGCGCGGAGTGGTTCCGGGCCATGGGCACCGGGGAGTCACCCGGCAACATGGTCTGCACGGTGGTCGGCGACGTGGTCGCTCCCGACGTCGGCGAGATGGAGATGGGCACGCCGCTGCGCGACGTCATCTCCGCCGTCGGCAGCGGCCTCCCGGCGGGCCGGAGCATCAAGGCGGTGTTCTCCGGCGTCGCCAACCCCGTCCTCACCGGCGACCAACTCGACGCGCCCCTGTCCTACGAGGGCTTCGCCGCCGCTGGCAGCGGCCTGGGCGCGGCCGGTTTCATCGTCTACGACGACACCGCCTGCATGGTCGAGGCCGCCCGATGCTTCTCCCGGTTCCTGGCCGTCGAGTCCTGCGGCCAATGCTCCCCCTGCAAGATCGGCTCCGGCGAGATCACCCGCCTGCTCGAGCGCATCGAGATGGGAGCCGGGACCGAGCCCGACGTGGAGGAGATCGGCGCCTGGCTCTCCAAGGTGACCGACGGCGCCCGCTGCTACCTGGCCACCCAGGAACGCGAGGTGGTGGGCAGCATCCTGGCCGCCTTCCCGGAGGAGTTCGCCGCCCACCTCGAGGGCGGCGCCTGCCCGTACCGGCGCCCCCTCGTCATCCCCAAACTGGTCGACCTCTCCGGGGGCCAGGCCCGTTATGACGAACGCCAGGCCCGGAAGCGCCCGGACTGGACCTATCGCTGATCGTTGCCGAGCTGATCGTTGACAGCGGGCCGGTACAGGTCGCGGGTGATCTCGTCGACCAGGCGGGTGGACGGCGTCGAGGCCACCTTGCCGTGGTCCCTGATCTCGACCGCCGCCGGAACGGGATCGGGGTCCGAGAACAGGCGGCCGTCGCCGTAGTCGGCGGGGCGGCCGGTGGGATCGACCGTCCACCACGACGCCTCGAGGGCGATCCCGTTCGGGTCGTTGAAATAGATGGAACGTAGGAAGCCGTGGTCGACGACGTCGGTGGCTTCGCAGTCGGCCTCCTTGAGCCGGTCCCTCAAGGCGAGCAGCGCTTCCTCGTCCGGTACGGCGAGGGACAGATGGTCGAACTGCGAGGCCAACGGGAAGGGAACGCCGGCCGGCTTGGCGTACGCCTCCACCTCGACCCCGGCGTACTCGAAGAAGGCCACGGTGCTTCCCGGGCCGAACTCGAAGAAGTAGTGGCGGAACGAATCGGTGGCCACCGTCGCCACCAGGCGGGCGCCGAGCACGCCGTCGTAGAACCGGACGGTGGCGTCCATGTCGGTGGTGACCAGGGCCAGATGGTGCACGCCCCGCCAGCGGGGAGCCTCAGACGTCATCGCGACCTCCGGGTTCATCTCGTCGGGCTTCATTTCTAGTCGACCGGCGCGAGGATCCAGTCCGCCCGGCGGGGCGGGTGATCCCCACCGTCGTCACCGTGGCCGAAGGGGCCTAGGGGCGAACAAGTCGATGTAAGGTGCTACCTCACTTTGTGAGGATGGGGTTACGTAAGTTAATTCAGGCCCGTTCCAGGACGATGACCGGGATCTCCCGCTCGGTCTTGGCCTGATACTCGGCGTAGGCGGGCCAGATCCCGGTCATGAGGGACCACAGCCGGGCCCGTTCGTCGGCCCCCGCGGTCCGGGCCTGGGCCGGGAACACGTCGCCGCCGACCTGGACGGTGACGTCGGGATCAGCCACCAGGTTCAGGTACCACAGCGGATGGTGATCGTCCCCGCCCTTGGAGGCGACGATCACGTACCGGTCACCGTCCTGGCCGTAGATCAGGGCGTTGCG
>CAZCVW010000181.1:0-2168 GCA_964502185.1 uncultured Burkholderiales bacterium | reverse complement strand
GCAAGCTAACCCGATCAGCCGGCGAGGCTCCGGGCCGAGGCCTGGCGCAGCCACTGCTCGGCTTTCTCGAAGCGCTTCTCCAACTGCTCCACGGTCGCCTCGCTGATCCTCTTCAGCCCCGTGACCGAGTTGAGCTCGGCGTTCACCTTGGCGTGCGTCATGCCCGTGTGCCGGGCGATCAGCCGCACCTTGTTGGAGTTCGCCTCCCGGAGCCGCTCCTTCTGCTCCCGCAGGGTACGGCCGCCGAGCGCGGCCGACGCCTTCCCCCGTCCGCCCGTGGGGAGGGGCGGCAGCGGGATGGTGAGCGTGGCGTCATCGGCCGGTTCGGGCAGGCCGTCGTCGTCGAGTAGCCATTCCGGGCCGGCGCTGTCGCCGATGGGCACCGCCGAGATGGGGGCGAACAGGGAGAACTGCTCGACTTCCCCGATCTCCGCGATCTCCTCCCCCGGCGGCGGCGCCCCCCTCACCACGTCCCGGTCCTCGTGCCGGAGGGAGTGGCGCCGCTGCTCGGCGATGGAGAACGCCCGGGCCCGGAGCCGCGGCTCGTCGGGAATGTAGAGGAACGACTTCTGCCCCCGGGTGCCCCGGGTCCAGCGGACCAGGCGGCCGACTGCTTGGCGGAAGAACAACTCGGTGGTGGTCGTCGTCGCGAAGACACCGACCCGCAGCCTTGGGATGTCGACGCCCTCCGACACCATCCGCACCGCCACGATCCACGGGTCGGTGCCGGCCGCGAACCGGGAGATGTGCGAGGAGGCCTCCGGGTCGTCGGAGGTTGCCACCACGGCCCGCACCCGGAGGCGATCCCGGAAGAGACCGACGATTCCCTTGGCGTGGTCCTGGTCGGTGGCGATCACCAGACCGCCGGCGTCGGGCTGGCGCTGGCGGATGGCCAGCAGTTGCTCGTGGGCCTGCCGGAGCACGTGGGGCAGCCATTCCCCTTCCAGCGAGTACGCCGTCCGCAGCCGCTGGCCGGCCCGGGCCGCGCCGAGGGGGTCGTCGAACGAATGGGCGTGGAGGCTGCCGTCCGGCGCCGTCCACTCCATCATCCCGTCGATGCGGGGGAAGTAGACGGGCCGCACCACTCCCCCGTCGGCCAGGGCATCGCCGTAGCCGTACTCGTAGTCGGCCACGGCTTCTTCGTGGTGGTAGCGGACGAACGGGATCGCCTGGACGTCCGACCGGAAGGGTGTCCCCGACAGGGCGAGGCGGCGGGCCGCCCCACCGAAGGCGGTGCGCACGGCGTCGCCCCAGGCCCGGTCGTCGGCCGCGTGGTGGAGCTCGTCGAAGACCACGAAGGCGTTCGTGGCCAGGCCCCGGAGCACGCCGGCACAGCTGGCCACCTGCTGGTAGGTGACCACGACGCCGTGCATGTCTCCCGGCAACGCTCCGTCGGCGGACGACCACTGCGGGTCGAGGTGCAGGTCGAAGGCGACGGCGGCCTCGGCCCATTGGATCTTCAGGTGGGCGGTCGGCACGACGACCAGGAGGCGGCGGCCGGGTTCGGCGGCCAGCGCCTGGCGGGCGGCCGTGAGGGCGAACGTCGTCTTCCCGGCTCCGGGCGTGGCGACGGCCAGGAAATCAGGGGCGGTGCTGGCGGCCAGCCGCTCGAGAGCGGCCTTCTGCCAGGGGCGGAGGGTGACGGTTCGGGCCATGAGGTCCGAGATGATGGCAGCCTGCCGGGGCGGAGCGGGCGATGCCCCCTGCGCTGGTGCTTTGCCCGGCCACTACCCCACGGGCATCAGCAGTGGGCGGCGATCAGAGGGTGGGGGTCGATCGCCGCGCCACCGCCGGGACGCACTTCAAAGTGGGTGTGGTAGGCGCTGGCGTTGCCCGTGGCCCCGGTCAGACCGATGCCCTCCCCCTGCTCGACGCGCCGGGGCAGCGGACCGACGAGCTGGAGGAGATGCATGTAGATGTAGGTGGTCCCGTCGTCGCCGCTCAGGAAGATGGTGAGGCCGCCACCACTCCAGGGCCGGGTCAGGATGCTCCCCGCCACCACCGCCACGTTCTCCGTGCCGCGGGGGTTCATGAGGTCGTTCCCCTTGTGGTTGCGACGACCGCCGAAGTCGCTGCTGAAGGCGACCGGGCCATTGATGGGGCAGATAAAGCTGGACGGGCCCGTGGGCCGGGGCCGGCCCGCCAGCGGAGCCGCCCGGCTCGTCCTG
>CAZCVW010000180.1:1518-6849 GCA_964502185.1 uncultured Burkholderiales bacterium | reverse complement strand
CGTCGGCGACCGCCGTGCCGAGGTGGGTCTGGACCACGGCCGAGCCGATCAGCGCCGCGCCGAGCAGCGCCAGGCCGGACCCCGCCGCCGCTCGGGCGGCCAGCAACAGGGTCACGAGCAGGGGAAGGGCCAGCAGGTACGGATTCCACGGGTCGGCGAGAGTCCTGGGGGAGACGGCGAGGAACCAGCCCAGCACGAGCGCCGCCGTCACGCGGGCGCCCACGGCTCCCGCCCATCGCCGCACGAGCAGCACTGCGGCCAGGGCGGCCGCGGCGTTGAGCACCCAAGCGGACAGGAACAGCGCCCGGGTGGAGCCACCGAAGATCCGGTACACCGGAGCCAGGGCGTAGAACATGGCCGGGCCGGGCTGCTCCCAGCCGAAACGGGAGTACGGGCCGAGCAGCTGATCGCCCGCCAGCGCCCGGCGGGTCGCAAGCTCCAGTATCGCCGCGTCCCCCGCCACCAGGTGGGGGTGGGAGAGGTGGACGGTAAGGCGCACGGCGCCGACGATCAGCGGCACGGCGAGCGCGGCGACGGGCAGCCAGGCCAGCCCCGGACGAGCACGGGCCGGAGCCGGCTCGGGGGGGCACGCCGCCGACGTCTCCCCGAGGGTATCGACGGCATGGCTCCCGGCGGTCACGAACGGCGCCCCTCGTCCGGTCACTGCCAGCCGCCGGGCAGCTCCTCGGGGAGGATCCGCCCGGCGGGCTGTACCAGAACCCACGGCCCTCTCGCGGTCACGGCCACAGGAACCTGCCGCGACCGGCACAGGTCGAGCAGCGCGGGCAGCGGCTTCGCCCCGGCGAGGAAGATGTAGGCCGGGGACGGGTGACGGCGAACCCGGTCGTCGATCCCGGCGTGGCGGACGACATACACCGGGGTGACCGCCACCCGTTCCCCGGTCTCGAAGGTGATCCGGTAGGCCAGCCAGTAGTCGGCGAACGCCTCCTGCACGCCCCGGTCGGCGAGGAGGTCCTCCAGGCCGTCAAGCCGGGCGGGCACCGCCACGTCGGGAGCGTAGTTGCGGTGCGTGTAGCCGACGTTCATGCCCCACAGCGTCGTCAACGACAGGACGACGGCCAGGCTCAGGGCCCCCGCCGCCGGCGCCGGGGGCACCGACCGCAGAGCCCGCCCGAGCAGCAGGCAGCCGACCGGGGCGAGAAACAGCAGGTACCGGGGTTGGTCGACGTACCACGTCATCGGTGAGATGGCGTAGAGGATGGGGAAGGCAGCCGTCGTGAGCAGGAGCAGACCGACGCCCCGGGGGCGGCGCACCACGGCGACCACGAAGGCGGCCAGAAGGAGCAGGTAGGCGAGTTGCCCGAGGGGCGGCAGGATCCACTGGCGGCTGAAGGGGAGGCGGAGTCCGGCGGCCATCGGGAGCGCCACCCGACCGAATCCTTCCAGATGGTCCCAGAAACTGTTCTGCGCGACGGGCCCGGGCGGGAAGTGGAGCGACGCCCAGTCGTTGCGGAGGTTGAAGGCCAGCCAAGGCGAAGCGCCCACGACGGATGCGAGGACCAGCAGCGGTAGCCGCCGGACCTGGCGGAGCAGGGCCCCCCCGCACCACGCCAGGGCGGGGGCGATGAGGTACACGCTCTGCGGGTTGGCCCACCAGGAGGCGCCGCCCAGCACGCCGAGGAGGACCATGTCGCGGGGTGACCACACCGGCTGATGGCGGAGGCGCAGCAGCACGAGGATGGTGCCCAGGGACAGGCACAGGACCGCCCAGTAGTTGCCGACCCGGACCGACCACCAGACGAAGGCCCCCGGCCAGATCCAGAAGAGCAGGGCACCCGCCAGGGCGGCCCTTGGGTCGACCAGGCGCCGGCCCACCCGCCAGAGGAGCCAGGTGGCGAGGGCGCCGAGGATCAGGGGGACGAGCCGCAGCACCACCGTTGAGGACCCCAGCACGGCGAAGAGCAGCCCGGCCAGGATCGCCTCGTGGCTCCCCCCGTAGGCTTGGCCCCAGTAGAAGGTGGTGATCTCTCCATGCGCGAGGTGTCGGCCCATAAGACCGACTACCGCCTCGTCGGCGTCGAGGACTCCGCCGTAGGACAACGCCGTCCACAGGCGCAGGAGCACGCCCGCGGCGAGCGTCGCCACCACCAACGCGCGCCAGGCTCGAGAACCGGTTGGAGGGACTTCGCCGGGCCCGGTGGCGGGGGCGCGCGAAGACGCTAGGCCGGTCACCATGGCCAGGTACGCTAGCCCCGGGCCGGTCGGGGATCGGCTATGGGCGTCGCCGGTCGGCTCCCCCGGATGCGCCTTCCGACGGTCTGGAAGCGGCTGGGCGGTTCAATGCCTGTGGGTACAGGCCCGGACGCCAACGCCTCGGGGTAGGCGGCCACCGCCGCATCCAGTACTGCTCGAAGGCGACTTTGGCTGCGTGCCAGTGCCGTCCCGGCCGGCGGAGGTGGATCTGTGGTCCGTTCTCGCCGTAGAAGCGGCCGGTGGCGTAGGCGGCCTGGCCGTCTCCGAGTTCGACGAAGCAGGCGCCGGTCCCGTCGAAGGCGGCGGTGGGCGGGCGTCCGGCCAGCTCGTTGGCGATGCGGCGGGCGACGACCTCGCCTTCGGCGTGGGCGAACACACCGGCCTTGGGCAGGAACTTGCCGCCGGCGATGGGGATGGCGGTGACGTCGCCGATGGCGAAGACCCCCTCGGCGCTGGTCTGGAGTGTGGCCGGGTCGACGGTCACGAACCCGGTATCCCCGCCCAGGGCGCCTTGGGCGACGAGCTGGGGTGGACGGTGCGGCGGGACGCCCAGCAACAGGTCATAGCCGACCCGTTCCCCACCGGCGAGCACCAGTTCTTTCCGTTCGGGATCGACGTGGTCGGTGGTGGAGCCGGGGTGGAACCCGACGCCACGGGCAGCCAGCATCCCGGCGAGCGCCTCGCCGAGGACCGGTCCGGCGGTGGGCATCGGGTACGGCTCAGGGGTATAGACGTCGATACTCGAACGCCCGCCGACCCCGCGGCGGCGCAGCCGCGCCTCGGTCAGGAACGCCGTCTCGTAGGGCGCTGCCGGACACTTGTAGGGGAGGCGGGACACCAACACCACCACCCGGCCGCCCTCGAAGCGGCGCAGGTCGGCGCCGGCGGCCGCCGCGCCGTCGAGGGTGTAGACGTTGCGGGCCGCGTCGGTGAACCCGGCCAGCAGCTGGGGGGCGAGTTCGGCGCCCAGGGAGACCACGAGCCGGTCGTAGGACAGCTCGGCCTCGGAGGTCTTGACCCCCGCTGCGCCGGGTCGATGTCGAGGACCTCGGCGTGGAGGAACTCGATGCCCCCGCGGCGCAGGCGGCGCAGGTCGGCGGTGACCTGGTCGGGGCGCCTCGCCCCGGTCATCACCCACAGGAACGACGGCGCGTAACGGTAAGTAGGGTCGCGTTCGACGAGGATGACCCGGTCGGCCGGGTCGAGGAGGCGGCGCAGCCGGCGGGCGACCACCAACCCACCCGTTCCTCCCCCGAGTACCACGACGGTCCGGTCGGCCATGGCAGTCCCTCCCCCGTTCAGAAGGTGATGACGGTGTCGGCCCAGAGGGCCCAGTCGGTGAGCTCGTCGAGTGTCGACCGGCGGGCCCCTGTGGTGAGGAGCTCCTCGGGGATGCCGCGGGCGTCGAGGCAGGTGCCGCAGCAGCCCACGTCGGCGCCGTGGCGGGCCGCTGACTCGATCATCCGGTCGAGGTGGTAGTAGCCGTTGGGGACCTGCTGGTTGCTCATGGCGCAGCCCACCGCGTCACCGATGAGGAACACCCGGACCTCGGGGCCGTCCCGTTGGGCGAGAGCCCCGGCGAGGCGCAGGCCGTTGAAAGAGCGTTCGGTGCCGTAGGGCGGGTCGTTGAGGATCAGCAGCACGTGCATCCCTTACTCCTCCCCCACGGCGACGGGCAGGCCCGCCCGGCGCCATTCGGGCATGCCGTCCGCCAGCCGCCGGGCCCGCAAGCCCCGCCGGCGGAGCAGCTCGACGGCCTGGGGGGCGAGCACGCAGTACGGGCCCCGGCAGTAAGCGACGATCTCCTTGCGCTTGGGAAGCCGAGCGGCGAGGGTGTCGAGCTCGCCCAGCGGGGCGGAGACGGCACCGGGGATGTGGCCGGCGACGAACTCCTCGGCCGGGCGCACATCCAGGATCACCACCTCGCCCCGCGAAGCCCGCTCCACGAGCTCGGTGGGGCTCACCGGCTCGAGCGCGTCGCGGGCCTCGAAGTAGTCCCGCACCACCCGGTCGACCTCGGCCAGGCGGACCCGGGCGAGGTCCCGAAGCCCAGCGACGAACCCCGCGACCTCGTCGTC
The DNA here is from genome assembly GCA_964502185.1 of uncultured Burkholderiales bacterium. Classification (GTDB taxonomy): domain Bacteria; phylum Actinomycetota; class Acidimicrobiia; order IMCC26256; family BP-133; genus CAZCVW01. Next base: position 2,557 of record CAZCVW010000180.1, on the reverse strand, counting down.
GGCGAGCCGGTACAGAACCCGGGTGCCCTGCTTGCGGGACTCCACCAGGCGGGCCTGGCGCAGCACCTGCAGCTGGGCGGACGTGTTCGTCATGCCCATGGCCGTGATCGCGGCGAGCCGCTCGACGCTGCGCTCCCCCTGGGCGAGGACCTCGAGGATCTCGATGCGCTTCGGGTGGGCGACCGCCTTGGCCATGTGGGCGAACTGCTCGTAGAGCACCTCCTTGCCGACCGTTCACCCGATCTCCTCCAATACTCCACAGTTCTTTGGAGCATACGGGCCTGGCTGCCATAAGGGCAGGGGCCGTTAGTCCTCGGCGGTAGGACCGTTGGTCCCGAAACGTCAAGAGGGGACGACGGTCAGGACCTTCGCCTCTACCGGTTCCCGTCACGGCGCGATCTGATCGCGCGGATAAGCGCGGATAAGGAGATAAACATGCAACTGCGAGAGTTCATTCACACCCCCGCCGTGACATGCCCTTCGGCTACCAGCCTGTGGGCCGTGGCACAGCTCATGGACGCCGACAACGTCGGCTGCGTCGTGGTCATCGACCCGGACCGCCACATCGCCGGAATCGTCACCGACCGTGACCTCGCCCTCCGGGGACTCGGCAACAAGCTGGACTCCGAAACCCCTGTGGAGCAGATCATGAACCGGGAAGTCATCTCGGTCCCCGACGACCAAGACGTCTTCGAAGCAGCCGCCCAGATGGCGAGCAGCGGGCGCCGACGACTGCCGGTACTCGACAAAGAGGGAAATCTCGAGGGAATCGTCGCCCTCGACGACCTCACCGTCCTCTTCGCCCACCAAGTCGACAGCCTCGCCCAGACCGTCGCCGCAGCGACCGGTTCGGTAACGTCCACCTGAAACCAATCCGCGGGTTGCCGGAGGGGTCTGAGTTCGCGGCGGCCGAGCACGTGAATGCTCGGTCCCACTGCGCACAATCACACAATGACGGATCGGCACCCGCCAATTCCAGGGCAGCTGGGCTTCGAGCTACCCGCCTCAGATCGTCGCCGAGCTCGCTCTGCTGATTGCC